>CAYLXJ010000153.1:0-6258 GCA_964387385.1 uncultured Pirellulales bacterium | reverse complement strand
CAGGAAGAATGCACACCGGTCACAGACCCTGGCCGCCTGTTTTGTATTATTGGTAACAAGTATCTGCGTGTAGTCCTTTTTAAGCTCCCGCATCGCGTCCTCGACCTTGGCCGTTGATATCGGGTCAAGTCCGGAGCAGGGTTCATCGTAAAGAATAACGTCCGGCCCGACCGCCAGGGTCCTTGCGATACACAATCGCTGCTGCTGGCCTCCTGAAAGCCGCGTCGCGGATAAATCCAGACGGTCCTTGACCTCGTCCCAGAGATACGCTTTTTTCAAAGCATTCTCGACGATTTCCTGCACGATGTCTTTTCTTGTGATTCCGTGAACCTTCGGGCCGTAAGCGATGTTATTAAAAATGCTCATAGGCAATACCTGTGGCAATGCGAATATGATTCCGATTTTTTTACGCAGCAGATTATCAGGTATCTGTCTGATATTTTTGCCTTCGAAAATTATGTCGCCGGACTGTTTATACGAGGTATTAAGATAATTCAGCCGGTTCAGTGCTCGCAGGAAAGTGGTTTTGCCGCTGTTGGCAGGCCCGATTATTCCTAAAATCTCGTTTTTATAAATCTCGAGATTGAGGTTCCGCATTGCCGCCGTCTGTCCGAAGCTGCAGTGTAAATCAACGGTTTTTATGATGACTTCAGCTACCATTGTTTTTTCTTTCTGTAATGCGCTCGAAGGACGATGCTGACAAGGTTCATTAAAAACACCAGCGCTATGAGAACAAGACCCGTCGCGAAACTCAGCTTCATAGGCATATTCGGCACCTGCGTCGAAATCACGTAAAGATGATAAGGAAGCGCCATAACCTGGTCGAAAATCGAGCGCGGCAGCCGCGGCAGATAAAACGCTGCCACTGTAAATAAAATCGGTGCCGTCTCGCCCGCGGCCCTGCTCAAGCTGAGCACTGTTCCCGTGAGAATACCCGGTATTGCGTGAGGCAGCACGCAGTAGCGGACCGTCTGCCAACGCGATGCCCCGAGAGAAAAGCTGATTTCCCTGAAACTGAAAGGCACCGTCTCCAGCGCCTCTTTTGTGGCGGTGATAATCACAGGCAAGCTCATAATAGCCAGAGTCAGTGAGCCGGCCAGTATCGACGTGCCGAAATGCAGAAATACCACAAAAAGCGTAAAGCCGAACAATCCATACACGATTGAGGGAATGCCCGAAAGATTTACTACCGACAATTTTATCATCCGCGTAAAAAGATTATCTTTAGCATACTCAACGAGGTATATGGCCGATAGAATCCCCAGAGGCAGCGAACAAATCATCGTGCCTATTATCAATATAATCGTGCCTACTATCGCCGGGAGTATTCCTCCCTGTTTCATCCCGCTTCTCGGCGGCTGCGTGAGAAATTCCCACGAAACCGCTCCAGCCCCATTTTTAACCACATACATAATCGTCAATATAATCGGGATGACGACAAACAGCGTAACCAGGCCCAGCACGGTGAATGCGACTTTTTCGCGGACTTTCGCGGCGTTCATTTTCTTGCCCTCCGCAGACAAGCGTCAGCGATAAAATTGATTATGAATGTTATTATAAAAAGTATCAGCCCAACGGCAAACAGGGCAAAATAATGCTCGGATCCGGCCACTGTCTCGCCCATCTCGCCGGCAATCGTTGCCGTCAGCGTCCTCAACGGCTGCATCAGCGACTTCGGTATAACAGGCGAATTGCCGGTAACCATCATCACGACCATTGTCTCGCCGATGACCCTGCCGATACCGAGCATTACAGCCGCTATGATGCCGGAAGATGCCGCGGGCAAAACAATGCGCCACAGGGTTTGCCACCTTGTCGCCCCTAAGCCGAACGCCGCTTCCTTAAACGCTTTCGGCACGCCAACAATCGCGTCTTCCGAAATGCTGATGACCGTAGGCAGGGCCATGAAAGCCAGCAACAAACTTCCCGTAAGCCCGCACATTCCTGTGCTGAGATTCAGCCAGTTTCGCAAAAACGGCCCCAGCCAGACGATGCCGATAAAGCCAAGAACGACGCTCGGTATTGCGGCTAAAATTTCAACTAACGATTTTAAAACGTGCTTGAGATGAGAAGGCGCCACCTCAGCTATAAACATCGCAGCACCCACGCCTAAGGGCACACAGATTACAATAGCCCCGATAGTAACGTAAAGGGAGCCGAGTAAAAGCGGCACAACTCCGAATTTCGGCGGTTCCGATATCGGAAGCCAGCTTTTGCCGAAAAGAAAATCTCCTAAGCTGTGTCCTGTGAAAAGCGAAAGCGCGTCCTTGAGCAAAAATAAAAATATCGAAACAACAAATATGATAACAACAAAGCCGCTAAGCTTTATGCACCCCTCTATAAAAAATTCACTGATTCTCTTGTGCAATAGCGGTATCTCCTATCGGGACAAATCCAGTTTCCATAAACTGCCGCTGGCCCTTCGGGCTAAGCGCAAAATCAATAAAAAGTTTAGTTACGCCTTCCGGCGGACCATTAGTATAAAAATACAAACCCCGCGACAACGGGTATTTCCTGTTTTGAACGTTGTCCATATTCGGCGGATAAGCGTCGCAGTCTTTGCTGATAAGAAGCGGCTTAGTTCTTTCCGAAACGTATCCCATACCCAGATAACCGATTGCCGCCTCATTTGCCGCTACCTCTTCCACAATTGCCTGCGAGCTCGACAAAAGCAGCGTCTTTTCCGAAAACTCCTCAGTGCTGCCTTTCTTGCCTAACTGCACGACCTCTTCTTTGAAATACATGTGTGTGCCTGAACTGACCTCACGCGACAGTGTTACGATTTCGAGGTCTTTGCCGCCGAAATCCTTCCAGTTGGTCGCTTTGCCGGTAAAAATCTTGTGCAGGTCCTCGATTGTAAACTGGGCAATAGGATTTTTCTCGTTGACGATTACCGCCACACCGTCGAAAGCCACGGTAAATTCCGTTGGGCTTACGCCGTGCTTGTTGGCCATTTCGATTTCTTTCGCTTTCATTTCACGCGAAGCCGTCGCCACGTCGCAGGTCCCGCTTATCAATGAGGCAACCCCCACCCCGCTTCCCCCGCCCGTTACAGCCACAAAAATGTGCGGGTATTCCTTCATAAATTCCTCGCTGACCATTTGCGCCGCGTTTACGACGGTATCGGACCCCTTGACCTGAATAAAGCCCGTCGGCTCGTTGGGGTCAACCGATTCGCTGCATCCCGCGGCCGCAATCGCCAGAATTGTCAAAAAAATCAAACGTTCCTTCATAGTGTTAGGATTATATTAGGATTCTGTAAATTTTGCAAGGCCGCCCCGATTAACAATTATGATAGTATTTTTAAAATCCTAACAATAAACTAACTTGATTGAGGACGGGGCAGTATATATAGTTAGTTATTACGGTCAGGAAGGCCGATAATGTCTGAAGGAGCTTGGACCTCAATTTCGCCTGATTACTGAAAGGATGCAGCAATGCGTATTGTCACTATAGTCAGAACGGTAGGCGCCTGCAGGGAGGAATACGGACGGATAAGGTTCGAAGGGGAGAAAATTTGTTTCGACGGTTTGAGCAGCGTTTTCCAAAGGTATCTCGAAAAGGGAATTACCGGCCCAGACAACAGGACTTATAAACCGGCCGACGGAATTCAATTCCTAAGTAATCTCAAACATCATCTTACACGGGACTCTTTAATGGCGGCCGATGTGATTGAAATCTGACCTGCATGATGTTCGTTTATTGCGAACAGCTTTGTGAAGATTCAACTGACTATTTATATTCCTCTGTTCGATGTCGTGCGATTCGGCCTTCGACCATATAGATAACGTCCTCTGCGATATTGGTAGCATGGTCGGCTATCCGCTCAAGATGCCTCGATACCGACAACAGGTGAATCAGCGATTCAAGCTGGTCGGGTTGTTTTCTTATCGCATCCTCAATTTTCATATACATCTGCCTGTTCATCGCGTCAACCTCGTCATCGGCCGCACAGACATCCTGAGCCAAACTTGGATTGAGGTCGACAAGGGCATCGAGCGAATGCTTGAGCATGTCCTGAGATTTATCAGCCATTTCAACAAGACCAAGTGATAAGCCTACGCGAGAATGTTTCGACAGGAATGACGAACGCTCAGCGATATTTACCGCCATATCGCCGATGCGCTCAAGTTCAGCGTTGATTTTCAAAACAGCTACTATGAACCTCAGGTCAATGGCGACCGGCTGATGAAGGGCAAGAATCTTGAGGCAGTCCTCCTCAATGTCAACCTCCATACGGTCTATCTCAGGGTCGTTTTGAATTGTCTTTTGAGCCATGTCGCAGTCCCTGGTTTCAATTGAAAGCGTCGCTTCGCGCACGGCTTTTTCGACCATTGCGCCAAGTGTCATCAGGTTCTTTTTCAAATTCTCAATTTCTCGCTGCAAGTGAACGGGCATTTATGACTCCTCACTAATAAAGCGTTTAACCGAACCGGCCTGTTACGTAATCCTCTGTTTGTTTGTTGGCCGGCCTCTCAAAAATTTTATCGGTCTTGTCGTATTCGACAAGCTCGCCTAAGCAGAAAAATCCGGTCATATCACTTACCCTTGCTGCCTGCTGCATATTGTGAGTTACTATTATTATCGTGTAGTTCTTTTTCAATTGATAAATCAAATCCTCGATTTTGGCCGTAGAAATCGGGTCTATCGCGGAGCAGGGCTCATCCAGCAGAATCACGTCCGGCTCAATCGCAAGTGCTCTGGCGATACAAAGCCGCTGCTGCTGGCCTCCGGAAATCGCCAGCGCCGATTTGTTTAAATCATCCTTAACCTCGTCCCAAAGGGCTGCCTTTTTCAAGCTGTTCTCGACAACCTCGTCGAGCAGGGCCTTGTTATTTTCGCCGTAAATTCTCAGGCCGTAGGCGATATTTTCGTAAATTGATTTAGGAAACGGGTTGGGTTTTTGAAACACCATCCCGACGCGCCTTCGCAGGTCGTTGACGTCCACGTCTTTGTCGTAAATATCTTTGCCGTCGTAAAGAATTTGCCCTGTACATCTGAAGTTCAGGATAAGGTCGTTTATCCTGTTCAGGCATCGCAGAAACGTGCTTTTGCCGCAGCCGCTTGGCCCGATGACCGATGTTACCATTTTCGGGGATACGTCGATGTTGATATTCTTCAGGGCCCTTTTGCCCGCGTAAAACGCCTCGAGGCCTCTGACTTTTATTATCGGCTCATTCATCGTTCACCAGGTTCTTTTTTGATAATGATGTCTCAGTATTATTGCCAGCGCGTTCATCGCCAGTGTCAGTGCCAGCAGGACGCAAATCGCAGCGGCGGCATTGGCGGCGAAACCCTTCTGCGGCCTCGATATCCAGTTAAAAATCTGAATCGGCAGGACCGTAAACGGGTCGAGCAGGCCCTTCAGTGAAAATTCGACGCCCGTAAAATAAGAAAATGAAACCGGGCTTTGCGGCAGAAATGCGATATAGGTCAAAGCCCCTATGGTGATAAGAGGGGCCGTCTCCCCAATGGCCCGCGACATTGCCAGAATTATCCCCGTAAGAATATTACCGAACGCCGCCGGTAAAACCTGATGGCTGACTGTCTGCCATTTGGTCGCTCCCATCGCAAAAGACCCTTCGCGTATTGAAAATGGGACCGCCCGCAGCGCCTCTCGCGTTGAAAGTATAATCACAGGCAGGATTAACAATGCCAACGTGAGACCTCCGGCGAGAACGCTTCTGCCCAGGTTCATATATCTGACAAAAAGCCCTAATCCCAAAAGACCATAAATGACCGACGGCACGCCCGCCAGATTTGCGATATTCAGTTCCAGAAAATTTGTCAGGCGATTCTTGCCCGCGTATTCTTCCAGATAAACGCCAGCGCCGATACCGATAGGAAGGGCAAAAAGAGCTGTTACAGCCATAATCCAGATTGTTCCAACCCAGGCCGAAAGGATTCCCGCCTCTTCCGGTTTTCGCGACGGGAAATTGATGAAAAAGTCCTTCCTGAGGCGCGGCAGACCGTCGATAATGATGTCCACAAGCAGAACGCAAAGCACAAAAAGCCCCAGGAAGGTGCAAAACAGCCCCAATGCCTTAAAAAAGGCGTCCATTCGTTTGTTTCGCTGTTTTCTACTCATAGACCTCCTGGAAACGTTTTTTCAGCCGGAAGCTGAGCACGTTAAAAATAAAGGTCAGCACAAACAGCATCATCCCGCAGGCAAATATCGTGCGGTATTCGATTGTTCCGTGAGGCGTATCGCCCAAGCTCACCTGCACTATAAATGCGGTAATTGTCTCGACCGGGACA
>CAYLXJ010000152.1:0-6377 GCA_964387385.1 uncultured Pirellulales bacterium | reverse complement strand
GAAATCACAATCGAATTCGATGCAATCACCATACTTAGCTGGACGTTCGTTTGGTCGCTGAACGTGAACTGACCCGGAATTTCGTCAGCAAGTCTTCCCCCTCGAACCGGCCAGACGCAATCCGTACTGTTTCGAACTTCCATCAGGCACGCGCTCGATAATCGGAAAAAACTGGATGAATTTGACCCCCTCATTTTTAAGAAAATGATAAACATTTAACGGTTGTTTCGCCGTATCCCTCGCAACGCAGGCCATAACGTTATATTCAACACCATGTTTCTGGAGAAGCTTCAGGCCCGACATCACCTTATCGAATGTGCCGTTGCCGTTTCGGTCACGGCGGTAACGGTTATGAATCTCTTTCGGTCCGTCAATGCTTATCCCCACCAGGAAATTGTGTCGCTTAAGAAAAGCACACCAATCGTCAGTCAGCAGTGTTCCATTGGTCTGTAGTGAATTTGTTATCGCCTTTTGAGCCGAAAAAGGCTTTTGCAGTTCAATCACTCGTTTGAAAAAATCTATTCCCAAAAGCGTCGGTTCCCCTCCCTGCCAGACAAATTCAACTTCAGGCGTGGGTTGAGACGCAATATATTTGGTAATGTAGGCAGACAGAACCGTATCGTTCATCCTGTAATTTTCGCCTTTACCAAACAGGGCCTGCTTTTCAAGATAAAAACAGTAATCGCAATTAAGATTGCAGGCCGGACCTATGGGCTTAGCGACAATATGAATACCTTGAACAGTACATTCTTTATGTTGTTCAGTTGTCATAAAAACTTGCTCACACTTATTTTCCTTTGAAACAAGTCCAGCAAGGAAAGGGCGCAAGCCCTTTCCTTGCTGATAAAAACATATCTTTTAACCGTTTTACTCTCGTCCCATCATAGCACGGATGGCATCCTCAGGAGAAACCAGATGATCCGAATTGTTTGGGTCATCAGCTATCGAGAGCTGCACGCCTTTGACGCGGCCATTGAAGGCGTTGCCGTGCGGGCCGTAATCCGGGGACACCGCAGCGCCCGAGTCCTCGCCAACATCTAAGCCGTCGTCAGCGGAGAAGACGCTCGCCAGCGTCGCCTCGATGTTCCCCTCGCCAATCTTCTTGCCGTCAGTATAAAGAGTTACCTTACCGCCCTTGCCAAGGCCGCCGCCGGCATAGGCAAATTCCATACGCACCTGGTGTTCGCCGGCGGGCAGCGGAGTAGCCCCCTCGACGAAGAACTGCTTGAAACCGCCCCAGTTATAGCAGTACTTGAGCTTGCCATCCTTCGCATAGAGCGACCAGCCGCCAATGTTTGCACCCTGGGAGATGATTACTCCTTCAGCGCCGGATGCCGGCACCTCAATCTCGGCAGTGACGGAATGGGACTTGTTCTTAATATTCAAAACACAGTTTTCGCTCAATCGTCCCATACCTTCGAACAGGAGCTGTGTCTTGCCCTTGACGAGCACTGGCCTCCCAGCAATGTCCGGGTTGAATTTCTCCATAAGCCGGTCATCAATGGGCAACACCTTGTAGCGCACCGCCTCAATGAGCCAGAGGCGCTGCAGCTCATGAAGCTTCTCCGGCATATCCTTAGAGAGGTCCTTCGCCTGGCTCCAATCCTTGGTGGTGTCATAGAGCTCCCAAACATCGTTGTCCAGCGCAACCCTCGGAGCGCTAACCCAGGGCGTGTAGTGTTTCGTCAATGCAGTCCACCCCTTGTGGTAGATACCGCGGTTGCCCATCATCTCGAAGTACTGCGTCTCGTGTCGTTCGGCGGCATTGGACTGGTCGAAGGAGTATCGCATGCTGACGCCCTCGATGGGGTCCTGCCGGATGCCGTTGACTGAAACCGGCTGTGGGAGTCCAGCCACATCGAGAATGGTCGGCGCTACATCAATCACATGATGAAATTGCGAACGAACTTCTCCCTTGGCCTTGATTCCATTCGGCCAGCAAACAATAGTGCCGTTACGCGTTCCACCCCAGTGGGAGGCAACCTGTTTGGTCCACTGGTAGGGAGTGTCCATCGCGTGTGCCCAGCCGACGGCGTAGTGGTTGTAGGACTCGGGCCCGCCAAGTTTGTCGAGCCGCTCCATCAGGTACTTGGGCGTCTCCAGGGCCTGGAGCATGTTAAAGTAGCTCATCTCGTTATAGCAGCCGTTGATTGACCCTTCGGCTGAGGCGCCATTGTCGCCAATAATGTAGTAGATAAGAGTGTCATCAAGAATATTCAGCTTTTCCAGCATATCAATAATGCGGCCAACATGGTAATCGGTATACTCCATAAAGCCCGCGTACACTTCCATCTCGCGTCGCAGCACCGGCTTGAAGTCATCCGGCATCTCATCCCACGCCGGAATTTCCTTCGGACGCGGAGTGAGTTGGCAATCCTGCGGGATAACGCCGAGCTTTTTTTGCCGTGCGAAAGTCTCCTCACGCAGTTTGTCCCATCCCTGGTCGAACTTGCCTTTGTATTTATCAGCCCACTCCTTAGGCACATGATGAGGAGCATGGGTGGCTCCTGGAGCAAAATACATAAAAAATGGTTTATCGGGTGTCAGTGCTTTCTGTTGTCCTATCCATTTGATGGCCTTGTCAGTCATATCAGCCACAAGGTGATAGCCCTGCTCGGGCGTCTTCTTTGTCTCGACCGGGACGGTTCCCTCGTAGAGAGAAGGGTACCACTGGCTTGCTTCGCCGCCGAGAAAGCCGTAAAAATATTCGAAACCGCCACCACCAGTAGGCCAAGCGTCAAATGGACCGACCGGACTTGTCTGCCAGACGGGCACTTCGTGACACTTGCCTAACTGAGCGGTAGAGTAGCCGTTGAGCTTAAGTGTCATGGCTATTGGCGCCATTGAGTTTGGCAGCACCGAGGAGTAGCCCGGAGCGCCAGTGGCGAGTTCGGTAATACTGCCCATGCCGGCGGAGTGATGGTTGCGCCCCGTGAGCAGCGCCTGTCGTGTCGGAGCGGATAGCGCGGTGGTGTGAAAGCGATTGTACTTCAGACCGCGTGCAGCCAGTTTTTCTGCCGTTGGTGTATTGCACGAACCGCCGAATGCGCTGGATGAACCAAATCCCGCGTCATCAATCAGAATTATCAATACATTTGGCGCACCCTTAGGCGGGCGAAGCTGCTCGATGGGCGGGTTCTTCGTGTCCGGATCTTTGGCGTCGTAGGTAATCAGAGTGGGCCGAACAGTGTTTGACATCGGCAGGTGAGTTCGATCGAGTGCCGGCTGGTCTGCAGCAGTAGCAGTAAACGCCGTACCCAACCCTCCCGTGAGGACAGCCCCGCCTATCGACAGCCATCCTTTTAGTTTGGTAAATTTTTCTTTCCACATAAAATTATCTCCTTTAATCTTTTTAAGTTTATCACCTATTTATCTTCTTAAAAACACAATATCATATTTTTCCTGAACAGCGACCTGATAATAAACACCGCTAAGCTGGTCGGTTTTGGGGTCATAAGACAAATCGTATGTGCAGCCGGGATACCCAACGTCTCGAAGTTCAAGAAACAATTTCACTGTATTTTCTTTAAAAGTGATTTTTGCCTGGGCAACATTAATCGGATTTGGATTGAAGTAAGCCGCCTGCACTTGCCCATTGGGATCAATGCTTTGAATACTGATGATATAACCGCCGTCAGGCCGCACCCAGTTGCCGATGAGTTTTTTGTAATTGGCCTGCGCTTGCCTGCCCTCTCTCTGGTGCAAAACTCCGGCAACAGCAGCAGCCACGACAATTAAACCAATCAGAACGGCAAGCAGTTTCAACCGCCTTGTGCCGGGCTGCTGTCGGCTGCTCGTGTTTTTATGGCCGTTTTTGTTTATCTCAGTATTCATAAAGACCAAACCATTCCCCGTTCATCAGAAATCCATTTTAACCCTGACTCCTGCCACGTAAGTCCTGTTTACGTGTTTACTGCTCGGCTCAATGATTTGAAAATCAGGTGTTATATGCAGCCATTTGGTGACTTCGAAGTTATAGAAGGCTTCCACGCCCTGCGAGTCGCCGAAGTTCCGCTCGATAACCGGCCCAAATTCATTGGAAAGCTGCGTATAAAAATAGCCGATACCCCAGGTGTCATTGTCCCGGCCATCTATCATGCCTTTGCCGCCCAGGCCGGCTCCATAGAAGTTGGCGATGGAGCTTGTTTTGTCGTCGGCAGTTCCTAACCGGCCAAAAAATCCGAATCCCTGGGTTTCATCGTCTTTCTCCGTATAATCATATTGATGCATACTGTACATCAGGCTCCATGAATCCTCCCCTTTGTCTAATCCCGTCGTATCTCCATACGGTGGTTCAATGTGCCACGGCGGACTCTGGTCCAGCAGTGTGAAATCCTTGGTGCTGTAGGTGGCAAGAAAAAAATGGTTGCCAGGTTTATCGAAAAATCTGGACGGTTGACTGTAAGTGGCCAAAAACGCCTCTCCATCCTCAAAATCTTCATTAAACCCGCTGGTACTCGGATGGCCGTTGGCACCCAGTACCGTAAATGAAAAAATGGAATGGTCTTTGACAGTAACATCCGGAAGGAAAACCACGACTCCACCCCCCAACGCTGAAAGCGGGACGGTCCGATAGCCCACAGGTTGAAAAATATTACTCACGTTCATAAATGTAGTTTTACCTTCTCCACCTGTAAATGCCGTTTCCGCAATACCGTTCATTGTGTTGATCTTCCCAAAATATACCGCAAGGCTTTCCGAGAGGAATTGCGTAAACTTGACTTGACTGACAGCGACATCCCGATAATGGGGTAACGGTAAAACCCCGTCCGAGTTAACGGGGTTGAGTAACCCGGTATCGGTGTTGATAAATTCTCCAAACTGATGCTGAAGCTGTACATCCAGAAATGCCCCCTGCCAGAGGCCCATTTTCTGGAAATCAAAGTGAACTCGGTAATCCATTAAGCCGCCGTATTTCCAGCTTTGATTGGTTCCGCCCTGCAGCACTCCCTGATAATATTGCGTGGCCGAAATGTCAAATGTGATGCCCTGCTCGGCAAGTTTTGTGCGCTCGCCCCCCCAGTCGCCGGTTAATTTGGTGCTGTTGAAATCCGGGGCCGCTTCGGCATAAGCATTCGTGCCAATACAAAACCAGCAAACGACCATTACTGACAGAACAACCGATTTTGACCGCCTCAATACCTCTTTCATATCAATCTCCTTTAATGTCCTGCTTTAGACTATTCGTTTTGTTTTGTTTTCTTCTCTTTTCTCTGCCGCTTGCGATCGTGATCACTTCTTGCTGCCATTACTTCAGGCGCGACTCAATTGTTGCCTTTGGTGGATGCAATTCCTCCGATTTCGGGAAAGGTCGGCAGGCCACGCAGCAAACCGGGCTGTGTTCAGGCCGACAGGGGCTATGATTCCGAGCCGCATCGACAGGAACTTCGACGCAAAGGTATCAAACCTGTTCTGGCAAAACAACGCACCGGGCATGGCAGCGGACTCGGCATCTTCCGTTGGGTCGTCGAACGGACACTGTCCTGGCTGCATCAATTCCGTCGGCTGCGTGTCCGTTATGAACGTCGAGCGGACATCCATGAAGCATTGCTCGAAATCGCTTGTATTGTTATCTGTCATAACACTTTGCAAAATAGGTTATGTTAGAGGCTAAGATTTTGCACGATTATTTCATATGTCTCCCGTGCAATGACGAGTTCTTCGTTGGTCTGGATTGTCATAGCAAAGACCTTCGAATCAGGCATAGAGAAAATCGGCTCGTTAAGTTTATTCTTTGCGTGGTCAACTTTAAGCCCGAGATAATCAAATTTTGAGAGTATTTCCCGGCGTAAACAAGGGCTATTCTCGCCGATACCGGCAGTAAACACAATGGCGTCGGTGCCATTAAGTGCCGCAGCATACGCACCAATGTATTTCTGGATACGATAGACAAACACTTCAATGGCGGTCCTTGCATTTGTGTCACCCTGGTCTGTAAGTTTGACGATATCCCGCATGTCGGTCATTCCGCACAGACCCTTGAGACCGCTTTCTTTATTTAAGAGGTCATTTGTCTCCTGCAAACTGAGGCCGAGCATTTCCATCAGGTAAAGCACAACGGCGGGGTCAAGGTCACCGCAGCGTGTGCCCATCACAACTCCCTCAAGAGGCGTCAATCCCATCGAAGTATCGATACTGCGGCCTTGTAAAAACGCCGCGATGGAACAGCCGTTGCCGAGATGGCAGGTAATAATTTTAGATTGCTCAAACGGCTTATTCATCAGCATTGCCGCCTGCCTTGCGACGTAGCCGTGGCTTATGCCGTGGAAGCCATATTTACGTATTCCGTGCTTTTCGTAAATGTCCAAGGGGAGGCCGTAGAGATACGCTTTCTTAGGCATCGCTTGATGAATCGCCGTATCAAATACGGCTACATT
>CAYLXJ010000151.1:0-6383 GCA_964387385.1 uncultured Pirellulales bacterium | reverse complement strand
GCAACGACCAGAAATTATATGATGAATATGCCAAGGCGGTAAATGAGCAGGCCGAAAAACTCTGCACGCTGCGGGGATTGTTTGAATTTGAGCCGGGCAATCCCGTTCCGATTGACGAGGTGGAACCGGCAGGCGAAATCGTCAAACGTTTCTGCACAGGCGCTATGAGCCACGGGTCACTCAGCAAAGAAGCACACGAGTGCGTTGCGATAGCGATGAACCGAATCGGCGCTATGAGCAACACCGGCGAAGGCGGAGAAGACCCTGCACGCTACACCCCCCTGCCCAACGGTGATTTGCTTAACTGCGCGATAAAACAGGTGGCAAGCGCACGGTTCGGCGTGACAATAAACTACCTTTCGCACGCAAAGGAATTGCAGATAAAAATCGCTCAGGGGGCAAAACCAGGCGAAGGCGGGCAGTTGCCAGGCCATAAAGTTACGGAAGAAATCGCCAAATTGCGTTACTCAACGCCTGGGGTTACATTAATTAGTCCGCCCCCCCACCACGACATTTACTCGATTGAGGACCTGGCACAGCTTATCTATGACCTCAAATGCAGCAATCCCGGTGTAAAGGTCTCGGTTAAACTGGTTTCGGAAGTCGGGATCGGGACAATCGCAGCGGGAGTTGCCAAGGCAAACGCAGACGAGGTTTTAATCAGTGGCCACGACGGCGGGACGGGGGCAAGTCCGCTATCCTCGATAAAACATACAGGAAGCCCCTGGGAATTAGGCCTTGCGGAAACACAGCAGGTTCTGGTTATGAACCGGCTGCGCGACCGAATCAGGGTGCAGGCGGACGGCCAAATGAAAACAGGGCGAGATATCGCAATAGCCGCCCTATTGGGCGCGGAACGATTCGGATTCGGCACGTCAGCCCTGGTTACGCTCGGCTGCACCTTACTTCGCAAATGCCACGAAGGGGCCTGCCCGTTTGGAATAGCGACGCAGGACCCGGAACTGAGGAAGCGCTTCAGGGGCAAGCCCGAATACCTCGAACGATATATGTTTTTTGTCGCTGAAGAGGTGCGACGAATAATGGCTCAACTCGGTTTCAAGAAATTCGAGGATATGATCGGCCGGGTTGAAATGCTGAAAACCAATAAGGCAATCGAGCACTGGAAAGCAAAAGGACTGGACTTCTCCGCGATTTTTCATCGTGTCGCGGGCTTCCAGCCCTCGCAAACACAATCAGAAGCCCTCCGCCAAATCAATAGACAACCGGATAAGCTCTCAGACCATCTCGATTGGCAAATCCTGAAAAAAGCCAAAGCGGCGATTGAGAATCAAACTCAGACAATTATCGAAATGCCGATTCGAAACGTAAACAGGACAGTTGGTGCGATATTAAGCAATCGTATTACGGCCAAATATGGTACCACGGGATTGCCGGACAACACGCTGCAATTGAATTTCGATGGTTCCGCAGGTCAGAGTTTCGGCGCATTTCTGGCGCCGGGTGTAACAATGAAGCTGACAGGCGACAGCAACGACTACTTAGGCAAGGGGCTAAGCGGCGGAAGAATTGTAGTCGTTACGCCTCCCGATGCCCATTTTGTCGCACACGAAAATATTATCGTAGGCAATACGCTTTTATACGGGGCAACAAGCGGTGAGGTCTTCATAAACGGTATGGCCGGCGAGCGTTTCGCCGTGCGCAATAGTGGCGCGACAGCCGTCGCGGAAGGCGTCGGCGACCACTGCTGTGAATATATGACTCGCGGAACAATCGTTGTATTAGGCAAGACCGGCTGCAACTTCGCCGCAGGGATGAGCGGCGGCATCGCTTACGTCCTCGACGAAACGAGCAACTTTGACACGCTTTGCAACCTCGATATGGTCGAGCTTGAAAACGTCTGGCAAAAGGAAGATACAGCGTTGCTGAAAGAGCTTATTCAAAAACATTTTGACTGGACCGGCAGCGCTAAGGCACACCAGATTTTAAGTAATTGGCAGGATATGGTGGGCAAATTTGTAAAGGTCATCCCCATCGACTACCGCAAGGCGCTTGAAAAGATGCGTGCGGCCGAACACCGCGATACTGAAACAACACCCGCGACTGAAGAGGTGTTCTATGGGTGAGATAAAGGGATTCCTTAAATATAAACGTCAGGATACAGGCCATCGGCCTATTGAAGAGCGCATTCACGATTTTCACGAGCTTGACCTGCCATTGACACCAGAGCAAATCAGGCAGCAGGCGGCACGCTGTATGGACTGCGGCATACCATTTTGTCACGGCGTGGGCTGTCCGCTTAAAAATTCTATACCCGACCTCAATGACCTGATTTACCAGGGTAATTGGCGTCAGGCGTGCGAGCTGCTTCACTCGACGAACAATTTTCCCGAATTTACAGGCCGGGTATGTCCGGCTCCCTGCGAAACCGCTTGCACACTTGCCATAAGCGACCAGCCCGTAACAATCAGGCATATCGAGTTACAAGTCGTCGAACGCGGTTTTGCCGAGGGTTGGATTAGGCCGCAGATACACGCGGAAAAGACAGGTAAACGAATCGCGATAATCGGCTCAGGCCCCGCGGGATTGGCCGTTGCCCAGCAGCTCGCGCGGGCGGGCCACGACGTGACCGTCTTTGAAAAGGATTCCAAAATCGGCGGCATTCTGCGATACGGCATACCTGATTTCAAACTGGACAAATCAATCATCGACCGCCGGCTCAATCAACTGGCCGCTGAAGGCGTGCGTTTCCAGAGCGATATTCTCGTTGGTAAAGACATTTCAGCCCACTACCTGCACAAACAATTTGACTGCGTATGCCTGACTATGGGAGCGGGTCAGCCGAGGGATTTGGCGGTGCAGGGAAGGGGTTTCGAAAACGTCGTCTTTGCGATGGATTACCTGTCTGCACAAAACAAAATAAATTCCGGCGAAATGATAGAGCCGCGTGCCTTGAACGCCAAAGATAAAAACGTCGTCGTAATCGGCGGCGGCGATACAGGAAGCGACTGCGTCGGCACCGCCCGCCGTCAGGTAGCGAAAAGCATAACGCAAATTGAGATATTGCCCAAACCGCCTGACGAACCTCCGCCTGATACCCCCTGGCCTAACTGGCCGAGAATTATGCGGACAAGCACCTCGCACGAGGAGGGCTGCGAGCGTATGTGGGCCGTATTAACGAAACAACTGACCGGAACGGACACAAAAGTCAGTAAAATTCACTGCTGCAACGTGGAATGGATTCAAAAAGATAATAACTGGAATATAAAGGAAATACCGGGAACCGAGTTCGCACTCGACGCTGATATCGTGCTTCTGGCACTCGGATTCTTACACGCAAACCACGAGGGCTTGATTACTGAGCTTGGCCTTGAATTGAACCAGCGCGGCGACATTACCGTAAAGAATTTCCAGACAAGCCAGCCCTGGGTCTTCGCCGCAGGCGATACGATTAACGGCGCTTCCCTTGTAGTGCGTGCAATAGACAGCGGCAGAGCGGCCGCGGCTGCAATCGATAGCTGGCTGGCAGGAAACAGTTGACATCAACGGACTGATGTTGTAAAAAACTGCTCCAATGCCTTCACTGATATACATAGTTGACGGAAAAACTACGTGCCGAAACGTAAGGACATACATAAAATAATGATTATCGGCTCAGGGCCGATAGTAATAGGCCAGGCGTGCGAATTCGATTACTCGGGGGCGCAGGCGTGCAAGGTATTGCGGCGAGAGGGCTTCAAAGTCGTCTTAGTAAACAGTAATCCCGCTACAATAATGACCGACCCCGATTTCGCCGATCGGACGTATATCGAGCCGATTACGCCCGATATGGTCGAGAAAATAATCCAGCAGGAACGGCCCGACAGCTTGCTGCCGACGTTGGGCGGCCAAACCGGATTAAACACTGCCGTAGCGCTTGCTGAAAGCGGTGTCCTGAAAAAATATAACGTCAAGCTCCTCGGCGCTGACCTCGCGAGCATCAAGCGGGCAGAGGAGCGCGACCTTTTCAAAAAAACCATTATCGATTGCGGCCTCGATGTTCCAAAAAGCGGCTGTGTGCATAGCTGGGAGGAAGCCCAAAAGCTGCTCGATTACGTGGGCCTGCCCGCGATTATCAGGCCCTCATTTACACTCGGAGGCACGGGCGGAAACATCGCCTATAACAAAGAGGAATACCACAAATCCGTGAACTGGGGATTGAACTTAAGCCCCAAACACGAAATCCTCATTGAGGAATCGGTCATCGGCTGGAAGGAATTCGAGCTTGAGGTGATGCGTGACCGCAAGGACAACGTCGTGATCGTCTGCCCGATTGAAAACCTTGACCCGATGGGCATTCACACCGGCGACAGCATCACGGTCGCCCCTGCGCAAACGCTGACCGACAAGGAATACCAGATTATGCGCGACGCCTCGATTAAAATCATCAGGGCGATAGGCGTCGAGACAGGCGGCTCGAACATCCAGTTCGCGGTCAACCCCGACAACGGCAAGATATACGTTATTGAAATGAACCCGCGCGTATCGCGAAGCTCGGCCCTTGCCTCAAAGGCGACGGGTTTCCCTATAGCGAAAATCGCGTCGTTATTGGCAGTCGGCTACACGCTCGACGAGATACCGAACGACATTACCAAAAAGACGCCCGCCTGCTTCGAGCCGACGATTGACTACTGCGTCGTAAAATGGCCCAGATTCACCTTTGAAAAATTTCCCGGAACTGACCCCACGCTGACGGTGCAGATGAAATCGGTCGGTGAGGCGATGGCCATAGGCAGAACGTTCAAGGAATCGCTGCAAAAGGCGATACGGTCAATGGAAATCGACCGCTACTCGCTGGATAACAAGCATATAAACAACGACTTGACGCTTCGCCAGTTGAAAGACACGCTGCGAATACCGCGCTGGGACAGAATCTGGTATGTTGCGGAGGCCCTGAGAAGAAAAGTCAGCATCGATGAGGTTTACTCGCTTACGAAAATCGACCCGTGGTTTTTGAACAATATCAAGGACATCTTGCGCTTAGAAGAGAAGATAAAAGCCGCCGGTCGAAGGAAAATGAGCTCTGCCTTGATGCGCCAGGCAAAGGAATACGGCTTCAGCGACAAATACATCGCGTCGATTCTTAAGATGCCCGAAAGAGAGTTTCGCAATCGCCGTCAACAGGCGGGAATAAACCCCGTTTATAAAATGGTCGATACCTGCGGCGCGGAATTCGAGGCGGCCACCCCTTATCTGTACTCGACATACGAAAGCGAATGCGAGGCAAAACCGACCAAGCGGAAAAAGGTAATCATATTGGGCGGCGGACCCAATCGAATCGGACAGGGTATCGAATTTGATTACTGCTGTGTTCACGCGTCATACGCCCTGAAGGAAATCGGCATCGAGTCGATTATGGTCAACTGCAACCCTGAGACCGTCTCGACCGACTACGACACCTCGGACCGGCTGTATTTCGAGCCGCTGACTTTTGAAGACATAATGTCGATTGTCGAAAAGGAAAAGCCCGACGGCGTAATCGTCCAATTTGGAGGCCAGACGCCCCTGAAACTGGCCGTGCCGTTGGAGCAGGCGGGCGTCAAAATAATCGGCACAAGCCCCGACAGTATCGATAAAGCGGAAGACCGCAAGCGTTTCAACAAGGTCGTTAAAAAACTGAAACTGCTTCAGCCGGAATCAGGCACGGCGATGTCATACGAGGAAACCGTCAAAATAGCCGACAAGCTCGGCTACCCGCTTTTAATACGCCCCTCGTTCGTCTTGGGCGGCCGGGCAATGGAAGTCGTTTATGACGAGCAGTCGCTCAAGGCCTGCGTCGAGCGAGCTATCGAGGTCTCAGGCGAACATCCCGTTTTGATTGACAAATTTATCGACGACGCTACCGAATTAGACGTTGACGCGATATGCGACGGCAAACGGGTCGTCATAGGCGGAATTATGGAACATATCGAGGAAGCGGGCATACACTCAGGCGACAGCGCCTGCACCCTGCCGCCTGTATCACTTAGCAAACAAACCATAGCAGAAGTAATGCGCCAGACGAAAATGCTCGCTATGGAATTGAAGGTCAGAGGATTGATTAATATCCAGTATGCCGTCAAGGATGGTGCGATATACGTTCTCGAAGTCAATCCCCGTGCCTCGCGGACGGTGCCGTTTGTCAGTAAGGCAATAGGCGTCCCCCTGGCTAAAATGGCGGCAAAGGTTATGACGGGATTGACACTCGACCAGCTTGGTTTCACAAAAGAGGTCTGGCCGAAACACTACTCGGTCAAAGAGGCGGTAATGCCCTTTATAAAATTCCCCGGCGTTGACGTAATACTGGGGCCTGAAATGCTCTCGACCGGCGAGGTAATGGGAATTGCGACTGAGCCGGGTATCGCCTACGCGAAAAGCCAGATGGGCGCAGGCAACCCCCTGCCGAC
>CAYLXJ010000150.1:0-6392 GCA_964387385.1 uncultured Pirellulales bacterium | reverse complement strand
ACGATTACCTTAAATACGACAACGGCGACACACGCATCGACATAGGCCAGAACATCGGCTGGAACAACGGCTCAGTCCCCGGCGGCGGAACTGCCGGCTGGGATTATTACCTCAAAAAACTGCACAACGCAGGCGCAAACTGGGTGCGGTTGTGGAGCTGTACATACGGCGCTGATTATGGAGTCGCACTGGAATTTCCGCCCGGCCTTTGGGGTAATACCTACTTCCAGGGCCCTGGAAAACCGTCTTTGCAGACATCGCTTCGTATGGATAGATACGTCGAAATAGCAGAGCAAAACGACGTTGCTATCCAGTTTTGTCTTCAGCATCACGGCCAGGTCAGCACAACCACAAACCCCGACTGGTCCACTAATCCTTACAACATCGCCAACACAGGCGGATTCCTCTCCGACCCCTGCCAATACTTCACCGACCCATGTGCTATAAAATTGACCAAGAATAAATATCGCTACATCGTCGCCCGATGGGGCTATTCGCCGGCAATTTACGCCTGGGAGCTTTTCAACGAAGTCCAGTGGACCAACGGCTGGAACTACCAGCAGGCAAACGTAGTAGCGTGGCATAACACAATGGCGTCTTATATCCGCAGTATCGACCCGTTCAAGCACCCTGTTACCACCAGCAGTCACGGCTCCGGATTTGAAAACCTCTGGAATCTTCCTGATATCAACCTGGTCCAGAATCATTACTATGGAAACGATACTATCCGCACTTTCGACCAGACAGCCATGAGTTTGCAGGACTTCAATAAGCCGGTGCTTATGGCCGAATTCGGTTTAGGCGGCAATCCGGAGGGCAGCATCCAGCCGGAACCCTACGCCTCTCAGTTAAAAGAAGGTCTCGAAATGCATAACGGCATCTGGGCGGCCTTTTTTGCCAAAAGCAGCGGTAATCTCTGGTGGTGGGACAATTATATAGACCCCTGTAATCTTTACGGCGTATATACGCCGCTGTCGGTTTATACCGCCGGCGAAAACCTCGCTGACTGCAATCTCACAAGGGCGCAGCGTGCCGCTTCCGGAAACGGGGCATACTTTGCCAATCCGGTCCTCAACGATTTCTGGGCGGTTTCCACACAAACGGTATTTTATCTTCAGGACAATTATTTCCCCGGTATGGGGAACCTTTCTCGCTGGCTTCATGGTAACTGGCAATCTGCTCTGAAGTCCGACCCAAATTTCCATTTGACTATGCCGGCAGCGGGAGCGCTGAAAATACACGTGCAGGAGGTAGCCGCATCGGGTACTAACAGGATTCGAGTGTATATTAATGGCACAATGGTTTACAATCAGGTACAAACCAACGGCGCAACAAATTATATAATATCAGTTCCGCTTTCGGCAGGGGCGCAGGCCGTGCAGATAAAAAATGCTGGCGATGACTGGTTTAATATCACCGGCTATGAGTTCTCGCCCAATAATGTCTCGTTACTGGGTTCTATGGGGCTTGTGGGCAAACAACGGGGATATTTCTGGATTTATGATACCAACAGCCAGTATGGATTTATCAATAACGGCACATTCCATAACGAGCCGGTTATCGCCAAAGGACTTGATGACGGGACATACCTCGTTGAAGTTTATGCCACGCGCGGCACAGGAGGAATTATCGCATCGGGTTATGCGGACTCGACTTCAGGTCAGTTGACATATACGCTGCCCGATTTTACCAAAGACATTGCCGTCAAAGTTACCCGAATCGTCGATGGTTACGACCTCGATGCGTTTTGCAGCCAGTGGCTCCAGACGGGTTCTAATCTGAGCGCGGATTTTGACCGCGACGGCGGCGTTGATTTTGCCGATTTCAGCAAGTTCGCCGGCTACTGGGCGGGCAAGTGTCCGGCCGGCTGGCCGTTCTGATGTTCCATAATCTCGGCAGGTCCTATAATAAAAATCACGCGGAATCCGCATTATTTATCAGCCGAAGAAAGCTGATTTGACTGATTTCCCCTGTTAAAATTGACGAAAGACCTGTTAAGGGGTTTGTGAATCGTTGACTGCAACAGCATAATTTATATAAATAGACCACGCTGTTGAGTGGTTTTGACAAAAGGAGCAAAAAATGGGGATTCAGGATTTGTCGGAAAACGTGGTTCTTGTTGACGCTCCCCCGGAGCCGGCCTTGAACGAGGAATTGAAAAACGTTACGGAAGTGGTCCGCGAAAGAGGCGATTGCGACGTTGTGATTGATTTTTCACGCGTCGATATCGTTACATCGTCGAGTTTGTCAAAACTGCTTAAACTGCGCAAGGTTCTGATGGATTGCGGGCATCGAATGGTGCTTTGCTGCGTCGCCCACGCCACAAAGGGCATCTTCTCGATAACCGCGCTTGACGGTGTTTTCGAGATGGTCGATGACCAGTCCGCCGCTATGGCCTCGTTTGGGAATCAGCCCGCAAACCAGCCGTTGTGAGCTAATACATTTCAAAACTCATCCCGCTTATCGCGCTCGACAGGAGTCGAACCTGTAACCTCCGGGTTCGAAGCCCGGCACTCTGTCCAGTTGAGCTACGAGCGCTGAATTCAATCCTAATATACGGCCAATACGAGCGTTTTGTCAATTGCCGCTTCTGGCGAATTACCAATGGTTATGTTATAAAAAGGAAAATTTATTTTTTGGAGAACGAATATGAAGGCGGCGGTTCTGACCGGAATCAGGCGGATGGAAATTATAGATGTGCCTAAGCCGGCTATTGAAAATGATACTGATGTTTTATTGAAAATCAGGGTTGTCGGGGTCTGCGGCAGCGATATGCATTATTACCGTCTGGGCAGAATCGGCTCCAAAGTCGTGAAATACCCTTATATGGTGGGGCACGAGTGTTCGGCAATCGTTGAAGAGGTCGGCAAAAAGGTAAAACGAGTCAAGCCGGGCGACGAGGTGGCGGTAGAGCCGGCGATTTCCTGCCATAGGTGCCCCCAGTGCAAAATGGGCAGGGAAAATACCTGCTATAATCTGAAATTTTTAGGCACACCGGGGGAGGGCAACGGCTGTCTGTGTGAATATATCGTTATGCCGCAGGAGAATTGTTTTCCGACCAAAGGCAAAATTACGCTTGAAGAGGCGGCGCTGTGCGAGCCGTTTGCAATAGGGGTTTATGTTATTCAGCAGTCGGGGTTTTCTAAAGAAGATTTTCTGCTGCAAAGGCCCATACGTCATTTCGACCGGAGCGACGCTTTGCGTCGCGGAGCGGAGAAATCTATTAAAAAAGATTCCTCGGCTACGCTCGGAATGACATTTTCAACAGAGCGTAAAAATGACAAAATCGCGATTCTCGGCTGCGGGCCGATAGGTTTGAGCTGTCTCATCGCGGCGAAAGTACTAAAGACGGGCAAAATTTACGCAACCGACAAACTCGACTACCGCGTCGATTTCGCTATGAAAGCGGGGGCTGACTGGGCGGGTAATCCCGCTCAGTGCGATATCGTAAAGGCCATTTATGAAATGCAGCCGGACGGCGTCGATATCGTTTATGAGTGCGCAGGAGAACAGGAGGCAATCGACCAGGCAATCGAACTATTGCGTCCCGGCGGAAAACTTATGCTTGTAGGCATTCCAGAAGTTGACAGGGTCAGCTTCCCAATCGATAAAATCAGGCGAAAAGAGTTAACTATTATCAACGACCGCAGGCAAAACCGCTGCACCGAAAAGGCAATAGACCTTGTCGCATCAGGCAAAGCCAAAATCAAGTCATTCGCCACTCACCGATTCAAACTTGAACAGGCAAAAGAGGCGTTTGACCTTGTCAGCGATTACCGCGACGGCGTCATCAAGGCGATGATAGAAGTTTAATGCAGGGGGGATAGCCAAAAATTCTAAATCCGAAACAAATTCAAATCACCAAAGCTCAAAATTCAGAACAAGAGGTTTTTAGACGCAGATTGCGCGAATTCCGCTGATTTTTTACAGTTTTTGCGGTTTTTTACGGAAAATGGCACGGATTTTAACGGTTTTGAGCGGTTTTTGACAGTTTCTGTTACTTTTTGATACGTGAAGAAACGAAAACCTCATTTTTATCGAAAAAATGAAGATGGCCAAGATGGCCGAGGTTATGATAAGTCGTAAAAACTGCATTTTTACGCTAATAACGCAACTTGTTCATAGATGCTCATAGATGTTCATAGTTGCTTAACCGCCCCTCATTTTGAGTCGAAATAACCTTTATAAGGCGAGATAGAATCCTCAACACCCGTCAAACATCACTTTGCCTGTCATACAAGGATAATAAACTCTAAGGAGAAAAACGAACATGGATTACGATGACCTCAAAAAAGATTTACCAAGCAGAACATTAGATATTCTTGAAAATTATCAAGGTGAATATGAGGTTACATTACTCATTAATTGCCTCGTCGCTCTTTTAATTTTACCGTGGGAGCGATTTTCCAATCATATACCCGATGTAGATATCGAAAACCTTCAGGGATGGGGGCTTACGAGAGAACACGTGAAGAAAGTGCGATGCAATTCGTGTGGATATAATTTAAAGGAAATCGTACGACATATGCGAAATGCTACAGCTCATATGCGTATTAAGACCATACGCAACAATAATAACGAGATAGAAAAGCTTATATTTAAAGACAAATCCAGCTTTGAAGCGGAGATACCTATTGCCAATTTAAAAACATTTGTTATTAAACTGAACCAATCTATTGTAGAAAATGATTTGTTGGGCACAGCCCACTCTACAAACTAAAAAATCTCTGTGACCTCTGTGACTTTTGGGTCCTCTGTGGCTGAAAAACTCTGTGGCAAAACTTTATTTACGGGACATTAGGGATGTGAATGATTCGAAGAGGTAACGTGAGTCGTGTGGGCCGGGGGAGGATTCGGGGTGGTATTGGACGCAGAAGGCGTTTAATTTTTTGCAGCGGAAGCCCTCTAATGTGTTGTCGTTTAGATTAACGTGGGTGAGTTCCACGTCTTTATCCTTGAGGGAGTTTATATCGACGCAGAAGCCGTGGTTTTGGGCGGTGATTTCGACCTGGCCTGTTTCGAGGTTTTTGACGGGGTGGTTAGCGCCGCGATGGCCGAATTTGAGTTTGAAGGTCTTGCCGCCGAGGGCCAAACCCAAAATTTGATGGCCTAAGCAGATTCCGAAAATCGGGACTTTGCCCAATAAGACCTTAGTGTTTTCGATTGCGTAAGTTACTGCGGCGGGGTCGCCGGGGCCGTTGCTTAGGAATACGCCGTCGGGCTTTTGCGCAAGGACTTCTTTTGCAGGTGTGAAAGCGGGGACGACATTAACGTCGCAGCCGAAACTTACGAGCAGCCGTAATATGTTCTGTTTTATCCCAAAATCATACGCTACAACTTTGTATCTCTGTTTTCTGTCTTCCGTCTTCTGTCTTCTGTCCTCCGTTTTCCGTCCTCTGTCCTCTGTACTCCGTCCTCCGTTTTTCGCCAGGACGTTTACGAAGGGTTTGTCCCATTTGTAGGGTTTTGCGGAGGTTACATCTTTGACGATGTCTCTGCCGACGAGGCCGGGGTATTCGGCGAGAATTTTAGCCAGCTTCGCTGTTTTAAGTTCGGTTGAGGAGATGATTCCTCGCATTGCGCCTTGTGTGCGGATGTGTCTGACTAATTTTCTTGTATCGATACCGGCAAGGCCGACGACGCCGTTGGCTTTGAGGTATTCGCCTAAGGAGTGCTGGTTTCGCCAGTTGCTGGGGTAGGGGCAGTCCTCTTTGACGATGAAGCCGGCGGCGAAAATCTTTCGGGATTCCCAGTCGAGGCGGTTAGTGCCGTAGTTGCCGATGAGGGGGTAGGTCATCGAGATAATTTGCTCGTAATACGAGGGGTCGGTGGTGATTTCCTGATAGCCGGTCATACTGGTATTGAAAACGACCTCTCCGCACTTGTGGCCTTTAGCGCCGAAGCTTGTGCCTTCGAATACCGTCCCGTCTTCAAGTAATAATACGGCCTTCATTTTTTTCGCACTCCCCGTTTGTGGCACGGGCTTCCAGCCCGTGCATGCACGGCCAGGATGGCCGTGCTACGGTGCCATAATTGAATCGGCTTAACGCCGATGCGTTCTTTCTGGAGCGCCTCGATTGCCTTTGTTATCGCGATTGCCCCCCTGATTGTGGTTACGTAGGGGACCTGCTTATCGAGTGCGGAGCGTCTGATTGAGAACGAATCGCTTACCGTTTGTTTGCCGATGGTTGTATTGATAATCAGGTCGAGTTTGCCGTTGATGATTGAATCAATGATATTTGGTCTGCCTTCGCTTACCTTCAGGACAAATTCAGCGGGTATATTATTATGAATCAGGGCGATGCAGGTGCCTTTGGTGGCGATGATTTTGAAGCCCATAAGGTGCAGTTTGCGGGCGACATCGACGGCCTTTTTCTTGTCGTAATCCTTGA
>CAYLXJ010000149.1:0-6415 GCA_964387385.1 uncultured Pirellulales bacterium | reverse complement strand
ATAAGCTGATTGCGTTGGGAGTCATTTCAGTGCTCGACCTCGATGACGTCGGGGCGGAGCCACTGGTGACTGAGCTTAATATCGACCCGGACCTTGCCAAACGGCTTGTGGCCGCGGCGGTGGAGGAGGCCAAGAAAATGGCTTCCGAAAACAAAAAGAACCAGGCCGAGGAAATATTGCAGAAGGATGAGTCGGCACAGACCCATCAGCAGACATAAGATGAATGGAGTTTAATAAAAGTGGCAATAACAAGGGTATATCTTCTGGCGCGTGAGCTTGGAATAAAAAGCACTGCTATAATAAAGAAGTGCCAGGATGAAGGTCTTGTTGAAATAAATAACCATATGTCCACGATAAAGGCGGGCCTTGCGGCGACGATAAGGGAATGGTTCAGCGAGGGGAACAACATAACCGCCGTCGAGACGACTGAAAAAGTCAACCTTGAAAGCGTGCGGGTTAAAAAGCCGAGGGTAAAAAAAGCTAAAATTGAGGAGATGCCCCCAGCGGAACCTGCCCCGCTGGCGCCCGACGTCGCGGAAGCCGAGGCACAGGCAGTTGTTGCGGAGGAGCAGATTCAGGCGGCGCCGCCTGTTGCTGAAACGCCGCCAACAGCGACGCCTGTAGCCGCAGCGCCCGTTGTAGTCGAGCAGCCGAAAGCCGCGTCTGCGCCGCCCAAGCCGGCAGTGCCAAAGCCGATACCAAAGCCGGCGCCTAAACCGATTGTGCCGGCAGGCCCGAAGCTTGAAAAACCCGCGCCTGCAAAACTCACCGGCCCGAAAGTCGTGCGAATTGAGGCGCCTGAGCCGATAGCGCAAAGAAGGCCCAGACCCAAGCCGAAACACGCGATGCCCGTTACAGAACCGCTGATGGGTTTTGACCGCGAAGAGAAAGAAGTCGTTACTACTAAAGACGCTCCGCGAACGCCGAAACGGCCGAAAGAACGGACACACGGGCGACGACGGACTGAATACGATACCGAGGCGGTAAAGAAAACCAACCTGCTGGCGCAGCGGCGGGAGCGAGACCTTGAGGAGAGGCGAGCCCGGCTGGATGCAGCGACAAGCGAAGGATTACGCTTAAGGCCGCTGCGAAGAATCGCCAAAAAAACACATCTTGAAGTTACGACAGCCGTAGCACGGCCCGCTGTGGCAACCATAACTGAGCCGATAATAGTTAAAGACCTTGCTGCTGCTTTAATAGTCAAGGTGTCCGATATAATTACGCATCTGCTCAAACAGGGGGTAACCGCAACGGCAAACCAGGCCATAGGAACCGACGTGGCAGAACTCATCGCAATGGAAATGGGCACAGAATTGCACGTTGAACGCAAAAAATCGCTCGAAGACCAGATACGTCTTGAATTTGAAAACAGGTCCCGGCTTAATCTCAAGCGCCGGCCAGTCGTCGCAACAATTCTTGGGCATGTTGACCACGGCAAGACAAGCTTGCTCGATAAAATCAGGTCAACAAACGTTACGGCCGGCGAGGCGGGCGGCATCACCCAGCACATAGGCGCTTACCAGGTAAATGTCGGACAGGGAAAAGTAACGTTTTTAGATACGCCGGGACACGAGGCGTTTACGGCAATGCGGGCAAGAGGCGCTAATATGACCGACGTCGTAGTGCTTGTTGTCGCCGCAGACGACGGGGTTATGCCACAGACAATCGAGGCGATGCACCACGCAAAGGCGGCCAATGTGCCGGTAATAGTGGCATTGAACAAAATCGACCTGCCCGGCTGTGACATCAACCGCATATACGCTCAACTGGCCGAGCACGATTTGGCACCGGTCGAATGGAGCGGACAGACAGAAGTCGTCAAGACAAGCGCCGTTACGGGGCTTGGCGTGGCGGACCTGCTTGAACATCTCGATTACGTTGCCCAGCTTCAGGACCTTAAGGCCGACGACACAATCCCCGCAACCGGCTGGGTGGTCGAGGCGAAATTATCGCCCACGAAAGGAACGGTCGCGACGCTGCTTATCAAGGAAGGCGTAATGAATAAAGGCGACGTGGTGCTGGCCGGCTGCGCTTACGGCAGGGTCAAAACACTCAAGGACGGTTTCGGCAAAAGCGTCAAAACCGCGACAAGCTCAACGCCCGTCGAGATAACGGGACTTACGTTTGTTCCCAACGCGGGTGACAGGTTCTATGTTCTCGACGATATCAATAAGGCCAAGGCAGCCGCTGAAGAAAATCAGATGCTCCAGAGGGAAGGAGCCCTCACCAAAAGAACACGAATTACATTGGATAATCTCTTCACAGAAATAAAGGCGGGCAACGTCAAGGAGCTTAACCTTATCTTAAAGGCCGACGTTCAGGGCTCGGTCGATGTGCTGACAAAATACCTCTCAGAACTGAGCACCGCGGAAGTGAAACTTAACATCCTGCACGCCGCCGCCGGCGGCATAACCGAGGGCGACGTAGTCCTGGCAGAAGCATCGAACGCGATTATCATCGGCTTTAACGTTACGGCCGACGAGCACGTATCGAAACTCGCAGAGAAAAAAGGCGTCGAAATCAGGTTCTATAACATCATTTACAGGATAACCGAGGACCTGCAGAAGTCGATGGCGGGAATGCTCGAGCCGGAAGAACAGGTAAAGACAATCGGAAGGGTCATTGTAAGGACCACCTTCAAGGTCTCGAAGGTCGGCACGATAGCCGGCTGTTACATAAGCGACGGCGTGGTGAAAAAGAACGCCAAGGTCCGCCTGATACGCGACAATATCGTCATCCGGGACAACCTTGCTATCGAGTCGCTCAAGCATTTTAAAAACGACGTCAGCGAGGCCAAGGCGGGCACAGAGTGCGGAATCAAAATCGCCCGTTTCGATGATGTCAAGACCGACGATGTTTTTGAAATTTACGATATTGTCAAGGTAGCAAGAACGCTCCAATAAGAAAAATAAACCAAAAATCAAAATGTAAAAACAAAATTTTTGATTTTTGATATTTAATTTTTGATATTTTCTTGAGATATGCCGACGAGAAGACAGGAAAAAATCGCACGCGTGGTGAGGGAATCAGTCAGTGACGCAATCGCAAATCACCTAAACGACCCCCGGCTGGAAGATGCGTTCGTCAGCGTCACGCGGGTTGAGGTATCGGCGGATTTACGCGTCGCCAACGTGTATCTCAGCGCATTCGGCGGGACGGAAAAATCGCAGAACAACGCTTTTGCCGCGATAATGCATGCCAGGAAACGGATACAGATGCTTCTCGCCCAGAGAATTCAAAGCAGGTTTTGCCCAGTCCTGAACCTGCACAAAGATGAGCAGTTCAAAAAGACAATTGAGACACTGAAGCTGATAGATGAGCTGTCAGCAGGTCCCCACCCACCGGAAATACCAGAAACAGAAGACGAAGATTGGGTTGACCAGGAGGGGTAGCTGCTGTTATAGTTATAGGTTCCAAGTTTTAGGTTTGCAGTTCATTGTTCGTAACTCTTGTATTTACAATGAACTACAAACAATGAACAGAGAGCAAAATTTATGAAAGACAGCAATCAATACTACAAAAAGGACCAGAAGTTATATCGCTCGATGAAGCGAAAACCGGTAAAATCGACCGAGACCGAATACGACGAGCCGGTGGATGGCCTTGTCTATGCAGTGGTAAACGAGAACCTGACCGAATCGCAGACACAGGAGGCGATAAAAAAAATCAAGGAATATTTTATTGACTATAACGACCTGCGGGTGGCGTCGATTGAGGAGATAACAGAAGTGCTCGGCAAGGACCTGCCGGAGTCACGCAGTATAGCGGCTGCTCTGGTAAGCTTGCTGAAGGCGTCGTTCGAAAAATATAATATGCTGTCTCTGCAGGGGCTTAAAAAATTGGGCAAACGCCCTGCCAAACAGGTGCTGGAAAAATTCGTCGGCATAACTCCTTTTGTGGTCGATTATATTATGCTGACAGCTTTGCAGGGACACGCAATACCGCTCAATTCTAAAATGATTGAGTATCTCAAGGCCAATGAGCTTGTCAGCCCTGAATCGAGTTACGAGGAAATCGAAGGTTTCCTGACGAGGCAGATTTCAGCGAAAAACGCGTACGAGTTTTACTCGCTTTTGCGGCGAGAGAGCGAATCGTCAAAGAAGCAGAAGAAGAAAAAAAAGAACTAATCCGCCGCGGCGGATAAATCAGGAGCGAACGACTTGTCAGACAAATCATTAAAATTAGGCATTCCCTCGGGGAGCTTGAAAGAGGCGACGATA
Source organism: uncultured Pirellulales bacterium (assembly GCA_964387385.1). Classification (GTDB taxonomy): domain Bacteria; phylum Planctomycetota; class Phycisphaerae; order Sedimentisphaerales; family Anaerobacaceae; genus Fen-1362. Next base: position 2,195 of record CAYLXJ010000149.1, on the reverse strand, counting down.
GACCTTTTCAACAAGGCGGGCTTCAATATTTCCGGCTCGGACAGGAGCTTTCTCCCTGCAATCGATGATGAGCAGATACAGTTGACTTTGCTGCGGGCGCAGGAAATGAGCCGATACGTGGCCGACGGAGTCCTTGACGCAGGCATCACCGGCTACGACTGGATTATGGAAAACGCATCGGAAGTTGTCGAGGTCTGTGAGCTTGCCTACAGTAAGGCCACGAGCAAACCGGCAAAATGGGTACTGGCTGTCCCTGAAGAGTCACAGGCGAAAAAACCGCAGGACCTCAAGGGCAGCATCGTCGCAACCGAATTGGTCAACGTGACTAAAAAGTTTTTCGCCGACAGAAATATCGACGTCAAGGTCGAGTTTAGCTGGGGTTCCACCGAGGTCAAGGCACGGCTCGTTGACGCGATTGTCGAGCTTACGGAAACAGGAACTTCGCTTGCCGCAAACAACCTGCGAATAATCGACACAGTCATCACCTCCACGACCCGCTTTATCGCAAACAAAACCGCCTGGCAGGACAATTTTAAAAAGGAAAAAATCGAGAATATAGCTATATTGCTCAAGGCCGCAATCGACGCAAGGAGCAAAGTGGGCCTTAAAATGAACGTCGAAAAAGCAAATCTTGAAAAAATCCTAAAAGTCCTTCCCGCCGAAAAAAGTCCCACAATTTCAGGCCTGGCCGACCCCAATTTCATCGCCGTCGAGGTGATTATCGAGGACAAAATCGAAAGGACCCTTGTCCCCGCCCTCAAGCGCGCCGGCGCTTCTGGGATTATCACTTATCCGTTAAATAAGGTAATTCATTAATAATCGATTTCGGAACCTGTTTTACAATCCGCAATCTACAATTCGAAATCCGAAATTATTTATTGACTCTGCTTATGTATTCTCCATTTTCGGTGTTGATGCGGACTACGTCGCCAACGTTGATGAAGGGAGGCACGCGGATTTTCAGGCCGGTATCGCAGGTCGCGTCTTTCATCTGGTTTGTCACTGTAGCGGTTTTCATCATCGGCGTCGTTTCGGCAATCGTCAGCTCTACCGCCTTCGGCAATTCGATACTGACCACATTGCCTTCGTTGACAAGGGCGGTCAGGACCGTATTGGGCTTGAAGTAATGAATCAGGCCGCCGATAAGCTCATCGGGGACTGTTATCTGGTCATATGTTTTGGTGTCCATCAGGATATGACCGGTGTTGTCGGAATAAAGGTATTCCATTTCTCGTCTGTCGAGATATGCCTGCTCTATTTCCTCGGTCGAGCGCAGACGTTTTTCAATTATCACGCCGTCGGAAATACGTTTGAGTTTTGCCTGCACAAACGCTCTTAAATTTCCCGGTGTTACGTGTGCGGCCACGGTGCAGATAAACAACGAGCCGTCCATCGTTACAGCCATACCAGGTCTCATTTCACTTGCCTTCACGGTAATCTCCTAATATTCATCTTTCAAAATAATAAACAAAAGGTTAATTTTAGCGGAAATATTAGTTACAGTCAATCAGCGGTTTTATTTCGGGGATTAAGATATTTGAATTCGAACATAAATCCGTCGGGCCTGGTGATGCCGTAAAACGCCGAACAGCCGAAGTATTTGCGGACAGCGTCGAATTCGGGCAACAGGTTAAAATCAGCCAAATCGAACAGGTCAGGCCCCGCCAGGACAGCCGCTGCCGGCCCCATTCCCATATCGGCCCTCCTGCTTTTTGCGCTCTGTTTGAGCATCCACCACAACAGCTCTCCCGATGCGGCATTGTTCTCGAAAGCAGCCAGGCCGACAAGAGAAGGCGCGGCGGATTTTGCAAAAGTGAACCATTCGGTTGAGCCGACCGGCTCGCTATCCGCACCGCCGAGCGTGCGAATCGCCCGCTCGACAGCCGGCTCAGGACCGAATATCAAATGCGTATCTGCAATTGTAAACGCCATCCTCTCCCCGCGCGGCGATTCTCGCGGAGCCGCAATTTCCGCCATCGGAACGGCCCCGCCCAGACCGGGTATGCCGACCGGCCCTAAAAGATAAATCGTGTGTCCCAGAAGCTCACGTGACGGCTGAGAATTGTTCGGCACTAAAAGACGCTTGTGAATAATTGCGATTGATTTTTCAAGCGAGGTGCGATTGCTTATCGCCACGGCAATCAGCGTCTCGGCCGGCATCTTTTCGGTTGCGAAGGGCTTGTTTGCGCTCTGAG
>CAYLXJ010000148.1:0-6421 GCA_964387385.1 uncultured Pirellulales bacterium | reverse complement strand
CAGGCGGCGCGCGTTACCGAGCGATGCGGGTTTTTCCTGATGGGTGAAATGGTCGAAATCGACGAGACCGAAACGCTGTTCACCAATCCGCACGATAAACGCACCGACGATTATATAACCGGAAGATTCGGATAATGGATTTCGAAGCGAAAATACAGACGCAGAACCTGAACCTTTACTACGGGGATTTTCTTGCCCTTAAGCAAGTCAATATAACCATCCCCCACCGCAACGTTACGGCAATCATAGGGCCTTCGGGCTGCGGGAAGTCGACGCTATTGCGGTGCTTCAACAGGATGAACGACCTCGTCGAGCAGATAAGAATCGAGGGAAAAATCATCATTGAGGGCCAGAATATTCTCGCCCCCTTTACCGACCTGATACATCTGCGAAGAAAAGTAGGAATGGTCTTTCAGCGGCCAAACGTCTTCGACCTGTCGATATACAGCAATCTCAAGTTCGGCCTGCGCATTCACCGCCTGCATAAAAACAAGGACGACATTATGCAGGTCATTCAGAGCGGCCTTGAGCACGTCAACCTGTGGAACGAGTTGAAAGATAAGCTGCATAAAAACGCGCGGTCGCTTTCGTTAGAGCAGCAGCAGCGGCTTTGTATCGCAAGGGTCTTGATATTAAAACCCGATATAATACTATTAGACGAACCGTGCTCTGCGCTGGACCCGATTTCGACCTTGAAAATCGAGGAGCTATTGCGGGTGCTCAGGCAGAAATACTCGCTTGTCATCGTTACTCACAATATGCAGCAGGCGGCGAGGGTCTCGGACTATACGGGCTTTCTTTACCTGGGCCAGTTAATCGAATTTGGTGAAACAGACCAGATTTTCACTAACCCTAAAGAAAAACTAACGGAAACCTATATAAGCGGCCGCTTTGGCTGATTAAGGGAGACACTAAAAATGAGAGAAAGTTTCAAAAAACACATTGAAGAGCTTAACAGAAATGTCATCGATATGAGCGATATGGTCGCCAAAGCGACGAGCCGCTCAATAAAGGCCCTTGCAGACCGCAATGTCGAGGAGGCCAAACGCATCATAAATGACGACCTGCTTATCAACAACAAACGCTGGGAGATTGAGGAAAAATGTATAAACCTCATCGCCCTGCAGCAACCGGTCGCCACGGACCTGCGCGATATTATCGCGGTCCTCAATATCATTACCGAGCTGGAGCGAATGGGCGATTACGCCGAGGGGATCGCGAGGATTGTTATTATGCTGGCGGCCGAGCCGCTGGTCAGGCCTCTGATTTTTACGCCGAAAATGGCGGAAAAGGTTGTCAGTATGCTCAAAAGAAGTATGCAGGCGCTGGTTGACCAGGATGCCAAAACCGCAAGCGCAATCTGCGATGAAGATGATGAGGTTGACAAGCTTTATGACGAGGCATACCATGACCTTCTAATGATGATGATTAAAGACCCTTCGCTGATTTCAAAGGCGACGCCGCTCATCTGGACGGCGCACAATCTCGAACGAAGCGCCGACCGCGTCACAAACATCTGCGAAAGAATCATTTTCCTCGTAACCGGCGAAATGCCGCAGGTAAAGGTCTCGACGTATTGATTTTCCTTGATATCAGCCGGTCAGCAGAAACGGATAGCAGGCGTCCTCCGGTTCTGTTTATATCTTAAAGAAAATCCTGCGACGATAGAGGAACAAAAGCAAAAGCCATTTAGCGGCAAAGGAGGCGAAGGGAAGAATCAGGGCTTTTAACTGTCCTGCGTGCCGGGCTAATCCGCCGACGAAAAAGGCGGCTACGTCGTCAAAATTTACGATGCCCTGAAGGAAATATATCGCAATGGGATTGACGCCGATAACTACAAAGAAAAATGCCCACTTTTTCCAGCCCCAAACATCGATTAATAAATAGAATACCGCGAGTAAAAGCAGCGACCAGCCGGCGGAGTAAAGGACATACGAGCTTGTCCAGATGACCTTGATAACGGGGAATGATAAGCCCCACAGGTAACCTGCAATCAGGCAGACAATTCCGGCAATAGCCATAGCAAAGGTTTTACTGCTGCCTGAAAAGGATGAACAAAGCCAGCGGCCGGCGAGAGCACCCATAAGAACGGTCGCGACGGCTGGTATCGTGGAAAGTAAACCCTCATTATCACCATACTTGAAGCAGCAGAATTTACCGGGTATCAGCAGTTGGTCGATATAAGCGGGCAGGCATCCTTCGGGAGTTAATACGCCCGCCCCAAAGTTAGGGACGGGGACAAACATCACCAATGCCCAGTATCCGAAAAGCAGGCCCGCTGCTACTATCGACTGGACGAACCAGCCGGTGTGCATAACGATTAAAGCAGCAAAGAAATAGCAAAGGCCGATTCGCTGGAGAACGCCCGGCCAGCGCATATCCGCCGGATTGAATCGCAGCAGGCCATTCAAAATCAGGCCGAGCAGAATAAGAACGGCAGAGCGTTTTATAATGTGCAGGTAAAGCATTTTATCGCCGAGGTCCTGTTCCCTCCGGCGAGAAAATGATAACGGCAGGACCATGCCGACAATAAAAAGAAATAGCGGAAATATCAAATCCTCAAAGTGAAATCCATTCCAGGAAACGTGCTCTAACTGGTTTTTGATTGTTTCTGTGGAGGGATTTTTCCAGACCTTTGCCAGGGTTTCGAAGAAGGCGCCGCCGCCGATTATCCAAAACATATCGAATCCCCGAAGCGCATCAATCGAGGCGATACGAGCCTGCGGCGGGGACCGAAGGTTGTTATTTGATGTCGCCATATAAATCTTTACCAGACAAGTATTCTCAGCATCACTGGTCTTCGATGTTGGTTATGGTGGCGTCGAGGCCCATAAGGATTGTTTTGACGGCGGGGTCGTTCATTAAGGCATTGTATTTACTGCTGCGGGTTTCGGCTTGTGCGGGCTTATCGGCCGATTCCTGTTTTCCTTCAGAAAATTGAACTTTAACCTTCACTGGTGTTCCAAGATGCTCTTTCAGGGCTGATTCAATTTGACTAACGCGGTCTTCGCAGGTCTTTTTTTGATATCCCGCTGAAGCGGGAAACTCGATTTTCAATGTGCCGTTGTCGAAACTTGTCGGCTGGGCGACCGCCAGCAATCCCGCTGTGCCTTTGCCGACGGCTTCGAGGATAGTACGCCAATTGCTTTTTATTGAATCGAGGTCGCTACCGCCAATCTGCGACAATTTCTCATGTTGCTGTGTCGGTTGTGCGATTTCAGTCGCTTTATATTCCTCCGTTACTTTTTTTTTATCCTGAAAGGAACGGGATTGACCAAGCAACTGGTCAACGTTGAGGAAATGCTCGCTCATCGCCAGACGAAGCAGCGCCGCCTCCAGAAGCGGCCTTGCTGTATCACTATTTTTTAACGACCATCGCAGTTTTTCAAGGGCGGTTATGCCGTAAACAAGCCCCGCGATATCAAATTTTTCCGCCAGCTGCTCGGCTCTTTTTTTCTGCTCACTCGTCAGTATTAGCAAATCGCTTTTGCCCCCTGCGGTCTTAATGACCATCAGGTCTCGCATATAATCGACCAGAGCATCGGCAATCTGGACCTCGCTGAGTCCGGAGTTTACAAGCTCTCCTGTCGCGGTGAGCGTTGCTGCGGCATCCTGGTCGCCAATCGCCGAAACCAGCTCACTAACCTTGTCGCTGTTTGGACAGCCGAGATATTCCTCGAGCAGTTTCGCTGTCAAAGGCGTTACACCTGTGCTTATGAGCCGGTCAAGCAAACTAAGCCCATCCCGCATCGAGCCGTTGGCAAGTTTCGCCAAGGCCACAATGAGGTCATCCTCATATTTTATTCTTTCCTGGTCTAATACTGCCTTAAGCTGTTTGGCAATCTGGGCAGGCAATATATTCCTGAAATCGAACCTCTGACAGCGAGACTGAATCGTCGCCAGCACCTTGTTCGGCTCTGTCGTGGCGAAAATGAATTTGACGTGCGAGGGCGGCTCTTCGAGAAGCTTCAACAGGGCGTTGAACGCCTCAGTTGTGAGCATATGAACCTCATCGATGATGTAAACTTTGTATCGTGCCCGTGCCGGCCTGTAAACCGCGTTTTCTATGAGGTCTCGTATATCGTCAATACGTCGATTCGACGCTCCATCGATTTCGATAACATCTATATCCTCGCCGAGATTGACCGCCAGACAGCTTTCACACTTGCAGCACGGCTCAGGCGTCGGTTCCTTCGAGGAAAAGCAATTGAGCGATTTCGCGAGGATTCTCGCCATTGTCGTCTTGCCGACGCCCCGCGTTCCTGTGAACAAGTATGCGTGTGCGACCCTGCCCGTTTTTATTGCGTTTTTCAGCGTCTGCGCAATCGGGTCCTGGCCGACAACATCGTCAAAGGTCTGCGAACGATACTTACGAGCTAAAACCGTATAAGCCATAGTTAATAAAAAGATCGGCCGGGTTTGCCACGGCACGGCCAAACACCGCGTATGGCTGCTCGGTTCCCCGCCTGACCAGGTTAACGGGTTCGGTCTGCATGGGACCCGGCCGGTAATAATTTTCTATTTATTGTTTTTTTTCGAACAAGTGCAGTATAACAACCGGGCCGATAATTTCCATAATTTTTACTTGAACAAATCGGGACTGAACGCTAATAAAGTAATATAATTTTTTGACAGAACCCTGTTAAGGGAGACAGTTATGAAAGTCAGGATTGAAGATACCTGCACGTCCTGCGGGCTTTGCTGTGATACATGCCCGGAGGTCTTCGAGATGGGGCCTGAAAAGGCAGAGGTAAAAGTCGATGAGGTCCCGCCCGAACACGAGGACGCCGTGCAGCAGGCGGCAGACGAATGCCCCGTTGAGGCAATTGTGATTGAATAAATCAGCCGGATAATTCTTTGCTGCGGTCGCATGCTGCCCGAAGCGCCTGTTCTATAATTTGTCCGAATTCACGAAGGGCAAATGTTTTCATGGCCGCTTCGGTCGTTCCGCCGGGGCTTGTAACCTTTCTCCTTAGCTCGCTTGGACTTTCGCCCTGCCGGTCTCTTTCGGCAGCAAGCAGGCCAGCCCCTTTGGCTGTCTGAAGCACCAAAATTCTGGCGATTTCAACAGGCAAACCCAGCTGGTGCCCCGCTTTAATCATTTCTTCCATCAGCAGGAAAAAATACGCCGGCCCCGACCCGCTGACCGCCGTAACTACGTCAATCAAATCCTCATTATCCACGATAACCGTTCTGCCCACAGCGGAAAATATCTTCATTGCCCTTTCCAGCATCGGCCTTGCCTTGCTGTTGGCAAATAGTGCACTTGCTCCCTCGCCAATCAATGCGGGCGTATTAGGCATAACGCGGATAACCGGAATATCGCCGAGAACAGAGGTAATTTTCGCAATCCTCACGCCCGCGGCGATTGAAACAATCAGTGTTCCGGCTTTGATGCTCCCCTTTATGGCCTGAAGCACCTCGGTCATATTCTGCGGCTTGACGCTCAAAACCAGAATTTCAACCTTATCGGCCAGCGCGGCGCTATGAGCAACCGCCTGAACGCCGTATTGCCTTGTTAAAAATTCCAGCCGGTCTGAGCGAATGTCATTTATAAGAATGTGTTTATGTTTATAGACCTCGGCGTTCAAACACCCCTTTATCAACGCCTCGGCCATATTCCCCGCACCGATAAAACCAATCGTTTCCATAATTCCCTCTTGCTGAAACTGACTCTCGAATTATAATCTCAGGCAAAATTTCCAGTGTTAATATAAGCCCGTTTACGGAGAAAAACAATGCAAAAGCAGACAAGTTTCGAGAAGGCAATTAAAACCAAATATCCTGAGCAGGTCGTCATCGCAATAGCGAAAGACAAAGCAGGCAAGGCAAATCCCGTAACGCTGGGCTGGACGATGATTGCTTCCTATGACCCGCCGATGATGGCCATAGGCGTTTATAAGGGGCATTATACAGTCAAATGTATCCGCCATTCGAAATGCTTCACGCTCGTTTATCCCTCATCCGATATGGCCAAGGCCGCCTTATTTTTCGGCTCACATTCCGGCAGGGACACTGACAAACTTGCCGAATTCAAATGCAAGACCTCCCCTGCCAAAAAGATTGATTCGATTCTACTTACCGACGCTGTGGCTAATTTCGAATGTAGATTAGTAAAGCAAATCCTCACAGGCGACCATATCACTTTCGTAGGCCAAATCATCTGCTCCCACGTCAATGCCAAACGCAAAAAACGCCTTTACACCCTGGGCACAGGCCATAAACTCGGTGCAGCCAGGCAATCAGCATAACCTGTTATTTGCGGCATATGAAGCTGAAATTATTGCATTTTCAGCAATAAAAACGGCCTTAACGCCATCAAAAACGGGGATTTTTGGCCTTCTAAAAACCTCAAAAATTTACTATAAATTACTTGACAAAAAGAACAAAATCAGGGACAATGTTGGTTTAAATAAGTGAA
>CAYLXJ010000147.1:0-6435 GCA_964387385.1 uncultured Pirellulales bacterium | reverse complement strand
CCTGAAGTTTTCAGGTTAAAACAAAATTCCTTATAAGATGCGGAAGATATGCTTCTGTCGAAAAGCTTTATATGGCCGGTTTAAGCGGCGAAAAAATTGACGTGGTCATTCCTTACAGCCCGAAAGAGAAAGATATTGTTGAAATGTGTATCCTCGGTTGTATGAAAAACATATCGGATCTTGGCCAAATTTACGTTATATCGGCGGATGAGTCGTTTAATTACAGGGGCGTTAATGTAATCGGTGAAAAAGTCCTTTTTACTGACGGACTTAACAGGCAATACGTCGAACAGCGCTTGAATAAAGAGCATCCAAAGCTTGCCTTCAGGGCGGGATGGTTCTATCAGCAGTTCATAAAATTAGGCTGTTCTTACGCGATTCCGCGACTTTCCGAAAGTTATGTTGTTGTTGATGCCGACGTCGTTTTTCTTAAAAAAGTTAATTTTTTTGATAACGGGAAACTCCTTCTGGCCAGTTCGAATGAATACAATGAGCCGTACTTCCGCTGTTATGAAAAATTGTTAGGCCAGACGCCTGACAAGAAACATTCTTTTGTCTCGCACCATATGCCTTTTTCAAAAGCCATCGTTCTCGGTTTGATAAGCATTATTGAAAGGCGTTTCAACAGAAAATGGTATGACGCCGTGCTGGACAGCGTCGATGGCGATTATTCAATGTTTTCAGAATACGAGACCTTCGGCCATTTTGCACAAAGCTATCATCCTGAAAAATGTAGAATCCGCCGGCTGCGAAACCTGCAAAGATTTAAAGTCAGATCTTTGTTGAAGCTGATTTTTTATTGCCCGGATTATGTTACAATACACAATTACAAAAAACCCTGGAACAATCCGAGGACTAACCCGTTTTTATATAAGTGTTTTTTGGACCTGACAGCAAGACGCCTCAAAAACGGCGGGTAATAAGATGTCTATGGTAAGTGTAATTATACCGATATATAACAGAAGCGCATTATTGAAAGATGCGCTGGAAAGCGTTCTGAGACAGACGTATCAGAGTTTTGAAATTATAGTCGTTGATGACGGTTCAAACGACGACACAAAAGACGTTATAAAAAGCATAAGCGACAACAGAATAAATTATATCTATAAACAAAACGGCGGCGCATCGAGCGCGCGAAACATAGGCCTGTGCCGTTCTAAGGGTGAGTATATTGCCTTTCTCGACAGTGATGATATTTGGCCTGAAAATTACCTTGAGAAGATGACAAAAGCGTTAAAATCAAATCCCGAATACGGGCTTGCTTACGCCCTTTTTAAAAACTATTACCCCGACGGCAGAATTGAAAACGGTTTCACGGAAAACCGCTTTGTTTCAGGCCGGCTTACTCTAAATTACTACAAAAAAACGCCTCGTTTCTTGTCTTCCTCGACCGTTATAAAAAGAAAGATGGCGGAGGGGGTCTGGTTTGATGAGTCATTGAAAAATTACAACGACCAGGATTACCTTCTTCGCCTTTCAGTCAAAACCAGCTATCTGTTTGTTAAGGATACCTGCATCAAAAGAAGAATCGTCCCGAATAGCTTGTCGTCTTTGAACTTGAATTATAATCCCGCTTTGGCATTCGAAAGATTTTATAAGTATTTGGGGGGCGATAAGATAATTCCGGGAAGTGTGTATAATAAGAAAATGAGCCGGCATTGGCGCGGTCTGGCCAGAAAGCATTATATGCAGGGAAATAAAAAAGCTGCGGTTGAATTGTATAAAATAGCAATCAGGCATTGCCCCTCGGATTTGAAAAACATTCGAGGCCTGATTAAAGCCGTGCTTTTGAACCCGAAAAACGATAAAATGCCCGGCTGGAAATTGCCTGAGCCGTTGCCGCAATATATTAAAGTTGGGGACGAAAAGATAATCGGTAACATTTGCAGAAAAATCGAATCTTAGATGAAAGCAGAGACAACGAAAAGAAAACCCGGCAGATTAGTATCTAATTTATGTAACCTTGCTGACAGCCTAAAGTTTTTATTTAAGGTTAAACCCGAAGACGACCTGATTATCGTCTCAGGCGCTGATTCATCGCATTTCAAGTCCCTTGTCCAGTTTATCAAAAGTGCCTTGTATTACGAGCCCTGGTCGCAAATTCTGATTTACGATTTGGGTTTGACTAAAACGGAAGCCGATTTTATAAGCTCCGAATTTCCGCAGATTGTTATGCGGGTCTTTGATTACGGCAGATACCCCCCGCATTTTAATATCAAAATCGAGGCCGGCAGGGCCGCATGGAAACCGGTTATAATTCATAATGTGCTCAAAGAATTTTATAAATCAGTCGTGTGGCTGGACGCCGGCTGTGTTATTACTCAGCCCCTGTATCGTGTGCGCAATATCACTCGCAAAAATGGCTTTTACGCCGCCTTTGCCAGGGGAGCTATAAGGGAATGGATTCATCCGCAGATGGTGGAATATATGAAGGTGGAAGATGACGTGCTTGACAGGAGGATTCTTGCCTCTACTGTTGTTGCATTTAACCATACGTCTCCAAAAGCGATGATGCTTGCAGAAAAATGGAAACAGCTCGCTCTCGTTGAACAATGCACTGCTCCCCCGGACGCGAACGTAAATAATACCCGCTACCAGACCATAATGGCCTGTCTGGCTTATCAGCTCGGCCTGGGAGATAAAATCTCCGGCAGAAGAATGGGTTTTAAAAATCATCAGGATATTGATTGATATTCGTATAAAATTCCCGATAAGACCATTTATAATACTACGACAGTTTTGAGGTCAAATTGATGAATCCGAAACGGATCTTTGTTATTGCTGACTTCAAAGACGACTCGCCCAAGTCCGTCCGCGTCGAGCGCAGACGATGGGTAAAGGGCTTTATCCGCCTCGGCCACGACGTCCAGCGCTTCAGCTACAGAAATATTATGCTGCAGTCCAGTCCGCTTCCCGGCTGGAAAATCGCCAACCCCGCCGCTCGTAAAAAAGCAGACGCCATTCTCCTCGAACAACTAAGTAAATATCATCCCCATATCGTTTTTATTTATGCCATCAAGCATCTCACCGCCGGCCTTATATCTCGAATGCGTAAGGCAGCCCCGGACGCCGTCTTCGTCGGCAGGGAAGGCGACCCCTATCCCGAAACAAAACCGCGACGCCTCGAAGTCGTTGCTCTGCTCGATATTATGGCCCCGCCGCAGGGCGGCAGATACCTAAAAACCTATAAGGACGCCGGCTGTCCTTTGTGCGCCTTTGTCCCTTTTCCCTGCGACCCAGATATACAGCGGCCCTATGACGTCGATGAAAAATGGAAGTGCGACATAATCTTTACCGGCTCAGCCGAGCATAGCAAAATGGTCCGTGACGAGGAACGATTCGAAATCGTCAGCCGGCTCGCGAAAATGCCCAACACCCGCCTTTACGGCTGTTTCGGAAATCCCACCGTTGACGGAATCGAAACGTTTTACGCCATAAGCGGGGCAAAAATCGCCCTGAGTATTAATGTGGTTAATGACGTCCGGCTCTACCATTCAGACCGCCCCGTCAACTGCCTTTCCTGCGGGACGTTTACTCTGGCAAAAAGAGTCCCCGATACGGAATTGCTTTTCAAAGACGGCGTCCATCTGCGCTATTTTGATGCCCCCGATGAATTTTTCAAACTCGCTGACTATTATCTTAAAAACGAGCAGGAAAGAAAAAAAATAGCGCAGGCCGGTATGGAATGGGCACACAAAGAATTTAATTGCACTAAAATTGCTCAATATGTTATAGACCTCGTTGAAAACGGCTCTTACAACGCGCCTTGGGCTGAAATTATATAAACAGCTTCTTTTCCTGTGAGGTTGAATTTTGAACGTCCTTGTCATCAGCAATAATCCAGAACGCGCCAGCTTCAGGCAGCGAATCGAAATCTACCTCGATAATCTTCGGGACAACGGCATAAATTGCGAAATTGCACTCCTGCCCGATGGCTGGTTGGCGCGCCGCAAACTCTTTAAGTCCTCAGGCGATTTTGACGTCGTCTTCCTGCATAAAAAAAGAATGAATCCGCTCGACGCCTTTGTTCTGCGGCGCAGTGCTCGCAAAATCATTTATGATTTCGATGACGCTGTGATGTATTCGGACCAGCACTCTGATACCCCCGACCCGAAACGGCTCAGGGACTTTCAAAGGACAGTCAACTTGGCAGACCTTATTATCGCTGGAAATAATTACCTGGCAGAACACGCGAAAAAGTTTAATCACAATGTTAAAATTCTTCCGACCGGCCTTGACGTCAGCCAATACAATCTAAAAATCAATCCCTCCAATGATGGAATAATACGCCTGGTCTGGATAGGAAGCAAAGCAACTCTTCCCTACCTCAGAGAAATAAAACCGGCGCTCGAAGAAATCGGCTCGATATTGCATAACGTCGTTCTTCGCATTATTTCCGACGAGTTCTTCGAGATGCAGAATATGAAAGTTGAAAAGTACGCCTGGTCCAGTCAAACCCAGATTCGAGACCTCGCGGAATGTGATATCGGTCTTGCGCCCTTGCCCAATAACCGATTCACAAAAGGCAAATGCGGCTTCAAAATCCTGCAGTATTTCTCCGCCGCAATGCCCGTCGTTGCGTCGCCGGTCGGAACCAACAGTGACTATGCGCAGGAAAATGTTACCGGCTTTCTCGCAGAAACTTCCGACCAGTGGATTGAAAAAATATCGATGTTTGTTAAAAACCCCAAGTTGCGCAAAACAATGGGCCAAAACGGCCGTCAGTTCGCTCGGCAGTTCGATGTATCCGTCATCGGTAAACGTCTCTGTGAAATTATACGCACCTGCGCATCTGCATAAGCTAAATACGCTCGGTCACAAGATACGATTCCCAGACCAGGCCCCCTTTACGCCGTTCGATAAAGGCAACTGGCTTTGAGGAAATTTTCCCGAGCAATCGCAGTCGATATCCGGCAAGCCATCCCTTTTTGGCCCGTGACCCCATTATCGTCTGACACAGCGAGTCAAGAAATCCTTTATACGCGTATCGTTCAACGGCAACATCTTTACCGTTATAAGTTATCAGTTCATTTATTCTCTTGATAAAATCTTCGTGTTGTTCTTGTGCGTAAAACTCGTGCGTAAATACGGCGACGAAGTCGCCTGCCTTTGTCCGCACAAACCTTTTACTCGTCCGCAGGGTTTTTTTCAGGCCCCTTTTCAACCCTTTTCTTTTATACATTGCAGTCTTTGCCTCAAGCAGCCGTTCATCCGGTTCCTCAAGCTGCCATCCGCGCCGATTAAAATACTCTTCCCATATTTCTTTTACGCCTTCAGTTTTTGCCATATTGCTCGTGATTAACGCCAGTTGTGAAATGCTTTCCGTTTTTCCAATTGGACGTTTAGAAAATCTCATCTGCGCCGGGTCAAGAACAACCAGCTTTTCGCCATCCTGCAGAAAATTCCCCAAATGCAAATCCTTCTGCACAATCCCCTTCTCGTGCTCCTGCGCCAGCTCTGTGCAGACCCTCTTCATTATTTCGACCTTTTCTTTTCTGGCGGCGTTATTGAAAATCTCGTTCAGAGGGTGCGAATTGACAATTCGTTCGGTAACAATCGCCCAGTTACCTCTTGCCGCGGCGTAGCCCTTTGGCGAAGCCGGGGCTTCTGTTCGACCATAAAACAATGGCTTCGGCGCATTTGTCCCCCTGTCGCGAAGCAGATTCAAGCCCTTCCATTCTTTCCTGACGCGATACCGGCCGGTGACCCTCTTGTAAAAAACCTTCACGATAACGTCTCTTTCGCCCCAAGATGCGACAAATACTTCTCTGTTGCCTGCAAGATGACGCAGTAATCCCCTGCACAAAACTCTTTCAGTTTTTCCTTGTCTGTCCGGAGGCCTTATCGAAAGCTCGAATGGCAGCTTTTGATTGTTCGAATTCAATTCTTATTGCTCCTTGTACTTCATCAGGTACAGGTAAAAGTTCTCGTCGCCCTCCAAGTTTCCTGTGAATCCCTTTAGCTCGGTAATAACCCTTTCTGCGCCTCCTATCTCGTGCCACACAATCAAAAGTACGTCAGAATGATTTTTCTCGGCAAACTGTCGCGTCTTCTCAATCACCTCATCGACGGTTAGATATATCTTCCTTTTTTTGTCGAATATAACGAATCTGCCGAACGTGTCGCTGTTGGCAAAATAAATCTTTTTATCAAGATAGCCGGCAACCGTTGCGGAGGTGAAATCAGGGTAGCCGATTATGGGCAGCTTATCCAGCTCTTTTTCCCGTATGTAATTCGCCGCGTTTTTCCCCTGCGTAAAAGGATAACGCCATTCCATCACGCTGGCAAATATTCCCGCAGCAAAATTAGCAATGAGTAAAATCACAACAAGGGGTTGTCTGCCCCTCTCGAATATATGCAGTGATTTCGTTAAAAGCCCCGTTTTATTCGATTTGTCCTGGCCCCATATTTTTTCAAGCCACAGGCATACGATAA
>CAYLXJ010000146.1:2279-6440 GCA_964387385.1 uncultured Pirellulales bacterium | reverse complement strand
GGTCAGATGAGCATAAACGTAAAATTACTCTCAAACACAGTTTATCTTCTAATGGATTGGTTTTCCATTTCTATAATTGGTTTTTTCTTCTGGTTTATTGCAGGAAAAACTTTACTACCAAAAGATTATGGAATAGTTTCTACCTCAATAAATTTAGCATCGATGCTCTCATTAATCAGCTTGATAGGATTAAACGTTAGTCCTCCGACCGCCGGGATAATCCCGTCCGCGCCCGAAAGCAGCAAGTTGTGTATTATTCCTGTTGTGAACAATCCTTGCATATCTTCCCTCTAATCCTCGAATCATTCGTCAAAGAAATCAGCTTTCGACAGCAATAAATTAGCACATTTTCGCGCCGTTGACAAGATATTTAATTTTTGTCCTAAAACGACAGAAGACAGTGCCAGATATAGACGTATGCGAGCATATCAGTATTCTGCCAAATCCTGCGCAGAAGCTCCTCATCTCCCTTTATTTCTTTGAATTCTTTGCGTTTTTCCTCCCAGGGAAAGCATACGCCGGGTCCGGGATTTATTTGTTTCTGGTCAGTCATAAACACCGTATTCTCTGGTAACTTCAGTCATTACTCTTATATTATCGACATTCGCGTCGTTTTGGATTATAGCGCTTGCATCCATAATATACCCGCCGCCGCGTGCGACACCGTCGATTACTTTTTTGCAGTATTCTCGCACCTCGTCGGCTGTCCCGTAGCTCAAAAGGTAATTAGGAATACCGCCGCTTATGCAAAACTTGTGGCCGATTTCCTTTTTAACGCGAAAGATGTCACCCTGGTCCACATGATAAACGATGCTCGCGTCGGGAAGCTGCGCAAAGGATTTCAGGTGCGCGTCCCAGTTGCCCTCGGCGTAAAACAGGACCTGATGTCCTTTTGCCCAGATTCGCTCGATTATCGGTTTAACTGTCGGCCAGTAAAAATTATTGAAGTGGTCCATTGTTACGAAAGGCACACACCCGCGGTGCATCCAGTAGCCGATGGGAACGTTCTTTTGGGGGTCTGCGCCGGATAGCGCGATAAATTCCAGATGCGGCATAAGTGCCTCGCAGGCGGCCATTACCTTTTT
Organism: uncultured Pirellulales bacterium; assembly: GCA_964387385.1. Lineage (GTDB taxonomy): Bacteria > Planctomycetota > Phycisphaerae > Sedimentisphaerales > Anaerobacaceae > Fen-1362. Next base: position 5,355 of record CAYLXJ010000146.1, on the reverse strand, counting down.
GGGCCTTTCACGAAGGTCGGTGAGAAGGCCGAGATAGCCGCGCAGCTTGTCGGCGATAATGTCGAGCGGCGCCTTGAATATTCCCGATATAGCCGATACCGTTCCGGATTCCTTTCGCAAGAGTTCGTTTTGCCTGCCGAAGGAGTTGAAATACGTCAGCATCGCCATACCGCCTTTCAAAAAAGAAAGGTTGTTATGGTATGAGGCCGGTTCGCCTTTTGCGCTTACGTATTTAGAGACGCGCGGCAGCCATATATTGAACAAAAATCCCGTCGGGTCTTTTATCAGCTCGTCATACTCATCGGGCTTCATAAATGACTGTTCTTCGGGGGGTTCTTTGTATTGAAAGGCGGTCTGCGGCGAAATTTCTATTCCCGGAACGCCGTAATATTTAAGCCCTATCGCCTCGGTAAGGCCCGTCCAGACATAGACCATATTTCCGACGACGGCATCCCAGTCGAAGTCCGCGGCGCATTTGCGGGCAGCCAAAAATGCCTTTTCGTAATCGTGCGTTACCTCCTGACAGGTAAAGCCGGCATATTTTGCAGTAAACTCCGCGACGAATGGCCGGATTGGTATCTTGTCGGGCTTGCCGTTGCGCATAGCAGTAACGTATCGCTTCAGACGCTCGGCATATAATTTTTCCATATCAGCAGTATAAAGTTATTTTCTAAAGTTCCTCCGCCTGTTCAGCCGCAAGCCGCCGTGAAAATCCCCTCCACGCCTCCATTGACTTCCTGAGGTTTTCTCGAACGTCGCCGCCGATTCCGTAGCCCTGAAGCCCTATCGGTCCGATATAACCATTTTGCTTAAGCGCTTTGAGAAATCTGTAAACTTCAAATGTCCCCTTGTCCAGCGTTTCAATCGAGCCGGCCTCCGACGTGCCGTTTATCGTTACTGCGAACAAATAGGGCGACGCCTTTTCTATCGCCCTGTTCATATTCTCGGGTCTGTCCGTTTTGAGCCAGTGATAAAGATTAAACGTAACTCCGACATTTCGCCTGTTGACTTTTGCGGCTAAGCGCACCGCGTCGTCAACCGTTTCGAGCCAGAAGTCCGCGTGCGGATACAGCGCGACGCTTAGTCCGTGCTGATGGGCAATATCGGCAATTGTTCTGATTATTGCAGTCGCCTGTTCATCGCCCTGGGTCGAGGATTTTTGAAAGCTGCCGCTGGTTATTGCGAGCCAGATGGATGTTTTACGGTTGATTAAGAGCTGAATGCTCGATTCTATCGGCGGTAGATACTTTTCCTTCGGCTCCTCTAACTTTATTGTGAAATACGCTGAATATTCCTTCAGCGAGCATTTGTCCAGCTCCGCCAGCATTTCTTCCTGACCAGTCATTTTCTGCAAAGGGTTCATCTGCCAGTATCCGATCCCTGCGTAGCCAAGCTCTTTTAGCATTTCCGCCTGGGATTTGGCCGAGGTGTGTGCCTCGTCGATTGTGCCTGTGTCCATCGCGAAAAACGGATTAGTAAGCCCCATCTTATCCAGTTCAATTTTAGTCACCTTTATATTGCGAAAGGCAACCGGCCCGTGGTCGCCCTGCAGTAGAATCGGCCCAGCCGCACGCTCATCTGCATACATACTGCCGCGAGTGGGGCCTGTGAGTTCCACGTCCTCGTGTATCAGCGTTCCGTTTTGCCACATCTTGAGAATGCGGGCGTTTGAAATTTTCCTGCCCTCACTGTCAAATCCGGCGGCTCGGAAAATAAAATCGAAACTCTGCCACTGTCCCGGCGGACGCGATGCCTTGACCTTTGGCGAATGGCCGTCGTATGACTTTATCGCGCGGCTTTCATCCCATCGCGGGTATATGCCGCCGCATTCGCCTCCCGGGTAAGGCGTGTTGGCGTCGCCGTAATCATCTAAAATCTGAATCTCATACCGGCACTGAATGTAAAAACCGGAATTGGAACCTTTAGGTATTAAAAACTCGATATGACCGCGGCAGTCGCCGAATTCCTCTTTGCTGACAAGCGGCGGGCTTTTCGCGCGCTTGCCGTTGATTATCACACCTGTTCCTTCTCTGACCATCAGCAGGTTTTCATTGCGAGGGTGAGCAAAAGCGTCTGCCACCATAGTCCAGTCGCTGCTCTGACGCCACGCCGAGAAGTTGCTTTCCATCAGGCGTAATGTTTCTTTTGCCGAAGCCATTCCGCAAATAAGCAGAAGCCGCATTGTAAGTCCGATGATGATTTTCTTTGTCTGTATCACTGAATCGCTCCCGTCAATTCTCTGACCGAGTTAATTTGATGTGCCTGGCAGAACTTGCTGATTCCTTCTATTATTTTGCCCGTGCAGCCCGGCTCGATGAAATTAGCCGTTCCCGCCGCGACTGCCGAAGCGCCCGCGAGTATAAACTCAATCGCGTCAGACGCCGTTCTTATACCTCCCATTCCCAGAATCGGGATTTTTGTCCCTTTGGTAACTTCGTTATATACCTTATTTACCATATACACGGCTACTGGCTTTATCGCAGGTCCCGATAAGCCGCCCGTGCGGTTTGCAAGTATCGGCTTTCGACTCTCAATATCTATCACCATTGCCGTAAAGGTGTTGATTAAACTAAGCGCATCAGCCCCGCCCTCGACCGCTGCCTTTGCCGGGACCGCTATGTCCGTAACGTTCGGCGTCAGCTTGACCATTAAAATTTTGCTGCCGCAGGCCGCCTTTACTGCCGATGTGATTTCCTTTACCACCTCCGGCTCGGTTCCAAATGTGATTCCGCCATGTTTTACATTAGGGCAGCTTATATTAAGTTCGAATCCCGCTATCGCTTTCTGTCCGCAAAGGGCGCTTGCCACAGCGACATAATCTTCAATCGTCTCGCCTGCGACATTAACAAACACCGCGCAGTTCAATTTTTCTAACAGGGGCAGTTTCTGCGAAGTAAATTCCTCGACCCCGATATTCGCCAATCCTATTGCGTTGAGCATGCCGCTGTCGGTTTCAACGACCCTGGGAACATCGTTTCCCTGCCGGGGTTTGAGTGTCACGCTTTTTGTGATGAAACCGCCGAGCTTGCCGAGGTCTGTAAAATCAGCAAGCTCATCGACGTATCCGCATGTCCCC
>CAYLXJ010000146.1:0-2269 GCA_964387385.1 uncultured Pirellulales bacterium | reverse complement strand
AAGCAGTCCACACCGGATTTGCCAGTTTCAATCCCGCGAACTCGACTGATAAGTCAACCTGATTTTCCATCATATCTCCGTATCTGGATTATATTTAATGCTTACATTTTACACGTAAAGTTTTATAATACAACCTTCCAAAAACTATGAAGGCGATGAATAAAAAAAGTAAGGTTTACCCGCCAAAATCAGGGCGGGCGTATCTCGTCGGCGCGGGGCCGGGACGTATTGATTTGATTACGCTCCGCGGCCTTGAGCTGATTAAGTCCGCCGACTGCATCATTTACGATAAGTTGGCCAATCCGGCTTTGCTGAATTACGCGAGAGCCGACGCCGAGTTAATCGGCACACCGAAGCGCATCGGCGACGAGTCGTTCACCCAACAGCAAATCAATAACCTGCTTATCGAAAAGGCAAGTGAAGGCAAAACCGTTGTTCGCCTCAAGGGCGGCGATCCTTGCATTTTCGGCAGGGGGACCGAGGAGGCCGTCGTCCTCGCCGAAGCCGGCTTCGATTTCGAGGTCGTTCCGGGTGTTACCGCCGCGATAGCTGCCGCCTCTTACGCCGCTATTCCGATTACCGAAAGAACCTTTGCTTCCGAAGTAATTTTCGTTACAGGCCATGAGGCCGAGGGGAAACAGCGTTCCAGTATCGACTGGCCTCTTCTTGCCCGTTTTTCCGGCACTATCGTCTTTTATATGGGAATGGGTAACCTTGAAAATACCGCGGCTCGACTCATCGAAAACGGCGCATCTGCGGATACACCTGCTGCGGTGGTGGCCGACGCGACGTTACCTTCACAAAGAACAGTCAGGGCGACGCTTGCCTCAATAGCAGACACCTGCGTTAAGCAGCGTATCGGCCCGCCGGCGTTAGTGTTCATCGGCCAGGCAGCAAAAGGCAATCCTCGACTCGACTGGCTTTCTAAGATGCCCTTGTTAGGCAAGACCATAATCCTTACGCGAGACCCTGCCGGAAACGCTGAATTTTCAGCAAAGCTCGTTGCTAAAATGGCAATCCCCATCGAGCTTCCGGTTACTAAATTAAAACCGCTCACCGATTCGAACGCTTTTGTTAATTCACTTGCGAAACTCAGTGAATACGACTGGGTCATTTTCACAAGCGCAAACGGCGTTGAGTTCTTTTTTGACGCAGTAACCAAACTCGGTAAAGACGCCCGCGTCTTAGGCCCCGTAAAAATCGCCTGTATCGGCGACAGGACCGCCGAGAAACTTGCCAGCTTTGCAATCAGGCCCGATTTTGTCCCCGATAAGTTCACAAGCAAAGACCTCGCCAAAGGACTCATTGAATTTACCAACCTTCAAGGCCGCAAGATTTGTCTTTTGCGCTCGAAACTTGCCAACGATGATTTGCCTCAGCTTTTACACGCCGCAGGCGCAATAGTTGATGATGTTCCCGTCTATACAAGCGAGAAGAATCTTTGCGACCTTAAACACATTTCCGAAATGCTGACGGCAAAGAAAATCCACTGGCTCACATTTGCCAGCCCCTTTACAGCGGCGTGCTTTTTTGAACAAATACCCCCTGATTTCGTAAAATCGAGCAATGCGAGAATTGCCTCGGTAGGCCCTGTTACTTCAAAAAAACTCAATGAGCTTGGCGTAAAAATTGACGTCGAGCCGGCCGAACATACCATCGACGGCCTCATTTGCGTCATCGAGCAATTTGAAACTGAAAAATAATGATTAATATTTCCAAGCTTTACTGCGGCCTCGCCGGACAATCCGACCATTTGCGTTACGGGGGCAACGCCTCAATAGGTCCCATCGTTGTTTACAACTGCACCGCCCGCTGCAACCTCCGCTGCCTGCACTGCTACAGTGCCAGCGATTCAAGCCGGCGCGATTTCGAGCTTGATACAGCGCAGGCCAAAAAACTTCTCGCGGGCCTTCTCGAGATAAACGCTCCCGTTGTTTTATTTTCAGGAGGCGAGCCGCTTTTACGCCCTGATTTGTTCGAGCTGCTGGCCGAGGCCAAACGCCTGGGTCTGCGCACAGTAATTTCAACTAACGGCACACTGATTAACGAGGATATGGCCAATAAGCTTTCAAAGGCAGGCCTCAGTTACGTCGGCATCTCAATCGACGGTCCGGAAGAGTTTCATAACCGCTTCAGGCAGTCAGCCGGCTGTTTCAAGGCGACAATGGCCGGATTTGCCAACTGCTTAAAAGCCGGCTTGCGCACGGGCCTGCGCTTTACAATCACAAAATCGAACCATTCACAGGTCGCAAAGGTCTTCGATATCTGC
>CAYLXJ010000145.1:5367-6452 GCA_964387385.1 uncultured Pirellulales bacterium | reverse complement strand
GGTCGGGGGAGAAAAAGGGAATAACTTTTTCAGCCCCGAACTGCGTCTGTGCCACAAGGCCGAAGAAAAAGTTCTCTTCCTGTGTTATGGGAAATTTTTTAAGCCCGTACCGGACCGCCTGCACCTCGTCATCCGAAAAAGGCCTCGGGTCGATTACCTGCAATTTGACCATTCCTTTCCCGGCCGCAGCATATTCCTCAAGAAGCGCTTTTACAAACTCATAATAATTGTTGAAATATTTAATCTGGTCGGGGCCTTTCAACGCGGCGGTCCTGGCGTAATAAAGCTTGAGCGTTATCGGCTGGTTGAGCTTGGAAAGTATCGCCTTTGTGCCCTTCGAAAGCGTGTAAAGCTTCTGGCCCGTAACGTCAATTTTCAATCGCGAGCCGACGTTCTGCAGAATGCTTATCGCGCTGAATGTTATTATTAAAATGAAAATGACAGCTATAATCGCTCTTAAGGTCCTGTTCATCAGCGAGCCATCCTTTCTTCAAGAATAATCGCACAGCCGGCCACCCACCCGACTATCAAAAACACAAAATAAGACACGTCCTTTATACCCAGCACGCCCTTTCGTATCGACTCGAAATGCGTCTCGAAGCTCATCTCCTCGATGGCTGTTACAAGCCCCGCAGGCAAAAACGTCGAAAGGTAATTCATCGTCGTAGGCAAGCCCGCGAAAACAAGCACCGCGCAGGCCACAACCGAAAGCACAAACGCGATTACCTGGTTTTTACTCAAGGCCGAGAAAAAGCATCCTATCGCCAGAAATCCCCCCGCCATTAGAATACTGCCTAAATAGCCCGTAACTATCAATCCGATATCGGGATTGCCGAGATAAACAACCGTAATGACCATCGGGAAAGTCAAGACAAGCGCGATTGTGATAAATACCCAGGCAGCGAAAAATTTGCCCAAAACGGCCTGCAGCACGGTTACGGGAAGCGTAAACAATAATTCAATTGAGCCGGTTTTTCGCTCTTCTGCCCATAGCCGCATCGCCGCCGCAGGAACTAAAAACGCAAACAGCATCGGCATATTTACAAAAAACGCCTCCATATCCGCCTGGCGAATCTCATAGAAGC
>CAYLXJ010000145.1:0-5357 GCA_964387385.1 uncultured Pirellulales bacterium | reverse complement strand
TAGAAGCCGTTTTTGAATGTCAGATACCCCGCGAAAAACAAAAATACTACTAAAAACACATAAGCTATCGGCGTCGTGAAATACGACTTCAATTCCCTCTTAAACACCGCTTTGAACCCGTTCATAATTAACTCCTGATTCTGTCCTCTGCCTTCCGTCCTCTGTCCTCTGTTTTCTATGCCGCCTTATGCTGTGTAATCTTCCTGAATACCTCATCCAGCGAGCAGTTATAGTCCCTGCGAAGTTTTTCCGGCGTCGAATCGACGAGGATTTTCCCGCGTGCGATGATTATCGTCCTGTCGCAAATCGCCTCGACCTCTTCAAGGATGTGCGTCGAGACAATGATACACTTTTCTTTTGCCATTTTACTGATAAGCCGGCGGACCTCGTGCTTCTGATTAGGGTCAAGCCCGTCGGTGGGCTCATCAAGAATCAGTGCCTGCGGGTCATGGATAATCGCCTGCGCAAGCCCCACCCTTCTGCGATAACCTTTAGACAGCGTCTCAATCGTCTGATGATAAACCGATTCAATCGAGCAGGTCGGCACGACACGGTCGAGCGCCTTTTTACGGTCGCCGCCGTTGATTTGCCGGGCGTCGCAGACAAAATTCAAAAGACCTCCGACGGTCATTTCGTTATAGGCGGGATTATTTTCAGCCAGATATCCGATTGATTTCCTTACCTGAAGCGGGTTTTTGAGAATATCGTAGCCGCATACAGTCGCCGTGCCGCTGTCTGGCTTCAAGAAACACGCCAGCATCCTCATAACGGTGCTTTTGCCGGCGCCGTTAGGTCCGAGAAAACCCAGCACTTCACCCTTCTGCACATCGAACGACACCCCGTCAACGGCAACCACCGGCCCGAAACTTCGCCTCAATTCCTTTATACTTATCATTATCTGTTCTCCTTATGGCACAAACACTTATATCGTCCATCAGGTCTTTCTTTATCCAGTGGTTTAATTTGCGGATTATAGTAAAACAACGCCACAGGTCAAGTTTCGCAAATATACGATTTTCTGCCTTGCAGGTTCGCAATTGACCAGCGTTGAGGATACCCTTAATATCTGGTAAATTGACGGTTTGTCATTCCGACCGGAGCGACGCTTTACGTCGCGCAGCGGAGGAATCTATTTAAAACAGATTCCTCGACTCGCTTCGCTCGCTCGGAATGACGTTTTATATAGAGCGAACTGCAATGTTAAACGAACGAGCCAGCGGAATACTACTGCATATAACTTCTTTGCTGGCAAAATATGGTATCGGCGACTTCGGGCCGCAGGCATATAAGTTCGCTGATTTTCTTTCAAGAAGCAAACAGCGCGTCTGGCAGGTCCTGCCCCTCAATCATACGACTGCTCAAAAAGGTTATTCACCATACAACTGCTCATCCGCCTTCGCGGGAAACCCCCTGCTTATCAGCCCCGAATTTCTATATAAGGATGGCCTTCTTAAAAAAGGAGATATCAAAAACCCACCCGCTTTTTCACAGAATCGAGCGGAGTTCAATAAGGCATCAGCTTACAAGTATCGGCTGTTCAAAATTGCATTCGGCCGGTTTCAAAACCGTCTTAAATCCGAAAGCTATATCACCTTCAAAAAAGAAAATTCCTTCTGGCTCGATGATTTCACAATTTTTGTCGCCCTCCAAAGGCATTACAAGAGACGCCCCTGGAACGCCTGGCCTGCGCCGTTAAGGGACCGCAAAAAAGAGGCCCTGGCGTCAGCCCGAAAGCAGCTCAGCGGCGAGATTGAATTCGAGTGTTTCCTTCAGTATTTCTTTTTCAAACAATGGCTCGATTTGAAGCGATATTGCAGCCGAAACGGAATTCAAATCTTCGGCGATGTCCCGATTTATGTAACATACGACAGCCCCGACGTCTGGGCCAATCCGCAGATTTTCAAATTAGACCGAAACAAAAAGCTAAAATATATCGCGGGCGTGCCGCCTGATTATTTCAGCAGGACCGGACAACTTTGGGGCAATCCCGTTTACGACTGGCAGAACCTGAAAAAAACGCATTTCAACTGGTGGATGGAACGCATCAGGCATAATCTCAAACTATTTAATTTCACCCGCATCGACCATTTTCGCGGCCTTGTCGGCTTCTGGCAGATCCCCGCAGGCCATAAGACGGCAAAAAACGGCAAATGGGTAAAGGGGCCAAAGGACGACTTCTTCAAAACACTTTTCAGGCAATTTCCCGAAGCCCCTATAATCGCCGAGGACTTGGGCCACATAACAAAAGACGTCAGGGAGACAATTAAAAAATTCGACCTGCCGACTATGAAAGTCCTGCAATTTGCCTTCTCAGGTAACCCATCTAAAAATCCTCATCTGCCGGATAATTACGGCGAAAACTGCGTCGTTTATACCGGCACCCACGACAACAACACATCTCGCGGCTGGTTCGAAAAAGACGCCTCGCCCGAACAAAAGAAACGTTTAAGCGAATACCTCGGCCAAAACGTCACCCCCGATAACATAAACTGGCTTCTCATAAAACTGGCAATGAGTTCCCCCGCTAAACTAAGTATAATTCCCGCCCAGGACCTTTTAGGCCTGCCCTCTTCCGCCCGAATGAACCACCCCGCCAAGCAAAAAGGCAACTGGCTCTGGCGCCTCCCTCCCGGCCAACTAACATCTGCCATATCAAAAAAACTAAAACAATTTACCGAAATATATGTCAGAAACAATAATGTGCGATAATTTTTAAAAATAATCTTGACCTATAACGTTATGTGTTATATAATATAATCGGCTTATGATAAAAAGCTTCAGGTGCGAGCAGACCGAGATGATATTTAACCGGGAGTTTTCCCGAAAGCTGCCCTCTGACATTCAAAGGGTGGCTTTGAGAAAACTTCGTATGATCCATAACAGTGAGTCAATAAATGACTTAAGGATACCTCCGGCTAATCGGCTTGAGGCGTTAACGGGAAAGCGAAAAGGCCAGTACAGCATCAGAATTAACGACCAGTGGCGTATCTGCTTTGAATGGCACGAGAATAACGCGATTAACGTAGAAATTGTGGATTATCACTGAGGTGCGAAAATGAGAAAAGAGAAATTACCGCCGGTGCATCCGGGCGAAGTGCTGCTTGAGGAGTTTATGAAGCCGATGGGTCTCAGCCAGAACCGGCTGGGTAACGACCTGCGAGTTTCGCCCAGACGGATAAACGAAATTGTAAACGGTAAGAGAAGCATCACGGCCGACACCGCGTTACGCCTGTCCCGCTACTTCGGCAATTCACCCGAGTTCTGGATGGGTTTGCAGGTCGATTACGACCTCGATATCGAAATGGATAGGCACGCTTCCAGGATTGCAAAGGAAGTAAAAAAACTCGTTTATAACTAATAGCTTCGTCATTGCCGGATACGAAAGATATTCTTAAAAACAGAGATTAAAATGACTCTGATACTTGCAGAAATTTCTGATAAGATGCCGACTATTTTGCAGATTTGGGTTTGGAGCATAGTTATTTCTCTTCCTGCATTGCTTGGAATTGTTCGCATATGGTTATCCTGGGTGATTGTAATATTAGCTTTCATTTTTTCTGTATGGCTTGGTTACATCGCTTGCTACGAGGCATTTTTAGAACCTGGTTTTGCCGAAGCCGTGCAAGACGAGATGGGATGGTGGTGGATTACCAATTACATTGCATCTTCATTTCTTCCAGCCGTGGTCGCTTTTACAATTCTCCTTTGGCACTTCAAAAAAAAGAGAACCCCTGTTGATTCATAAATAAGCATTGTAGGAAGGGCTTCAGCCCATCAATTTTATCTGAAATTAAATTCCTCTGCGACCTCTGCGTTCTCTGCGGTGAAATCCTTTGTGAAGCTGTTCAGAACTCTTTATTGAGAATTTCGATTGCCCGTCGGCAGAGTTCTCGGCCATAATCGGCCCAGACGCCTTCGCCCCAGTAACGGTAGCAGCTTGTCTGCGACAATAACAAATAATAAAGGGCCTTGCGGAATCTCGGCTCATTGGGTGAGACGCCTTTTGCAAGGGCCTTCTCGCTGAATAATGCGCTTGCCTTTTCCATCGGGCCTAAAAGTTTTTCGTAGCCCCTCACCCAGGAGATGTTGTTCGTCCAGCTTCCGCCCTCCATACTGAAACGATGGTCTTCTTTTTTCAACTGGCCGATGACCTTTTCGAGGGCTTCGGGACCTGAGCCGTCTTTGAAATGCTTCCAGATTTTATGCTGGTGTATCGGTTGAATCGCGGGGTAATCTTCCTCTTTCACGCCCAAACTGTCCAGGTATTCGAGATATTCCGTCACGTTGACGACCGGCGTCGTCGTTCCGCTGCATTCGGCCATTACGTCTTTATATTTTCCGGGGAACTCATTCATCATTACCCCGCCGTTTTCGCCGTCTGCGATTTGAGTTACAAGCGACGGGACTGATTTGCCGCCTAAGTCAATGCGATTCAGCCCACACGCCTCGTAATATGGCTGCATCTGGGCGACGAGCTTGGTGTCGCTGCCCTGTGTTTTAATTATGGCAGTTATGGAAAGCGTTTCACCCTTTGAGTTTTTCGCTATGAGCCGGTGAGGCCTATGCGGGTATTTTAATCCCCAGCCGTCCTCGACGTGCTCAACGGTATGCTCCTGGACTAAGACCCAACGGAAGCCGCAATCCTTTAGCGTTTTAACGAACTGGTAAAAAACGTCCGGCTGGTTTGGTAAAGCCATTTCCGCCGGCGAAAAACCCCTGATTCTTTCCAATGCCTCCAGGCCGAAAAGGGCGGCGAAAAAATGCTGCCACGCCTGAACGTGCAGCCGATAATCCTGCGTCGGCGTCGATGGAGCGACGGCGTGCCCCCAGGGTGAACCGAGCCACTCGACGCAGCCGCGATACTTCGGCTCGCAGGTTATTTTTTTGAGCGACTCGAAAACGTCGTTAAGCCCCATTTTCCGCATCCCATGAAGCAGAGTCCCCGAATAATCGAACATGCATCGCGGCTGCTTACCCTCAATAAGCAATTCAGGAATAAATTCCCCCATCCGCTTATAACACCAGTGAAAAACTTTGGCGTTATGATTATCGCCGGTTTCCGGATGTCTCATCATTGCGTCCAGATTGCTGATTTCATCGGCCTCGGTATTCGGCTGGTCGGGGTTCATTATGACTGGCTGATGCATATGCAGGGCTATGGCAAATGCGCTTTTAACCTTAGTCCAGTCAATCGAGCTGTGCGGCAGAAAAACCTGATTCTGGTTAATTGCCGAAGCGATAAGGTCCTGAGAACCGCAAATGTTCGGCATGCCCTCAACATATTCCTTAATTTCTGTCATTTCAACTGCCTTCAATTAAAATAATATTTCTGTTCGCACACCTATATTCGCCGTGCT
>CAYLXJ010000144.1:0-6471 GCA_964387385.1 uncultured Pirellulales bacterium | reverse complement strand
CGCAGGCAGGTCTTTCGAACATTGTTATTTCGGTCATTGTGATTTGTTTAGGATTTAGATATTAGAATTTTTGAGAAGAAGGAGGACATGACAATGGCACGAATAGAAATTCACGTCCCGAACTGGCTCGATAAAATCTTCGCCTGGCCGGTGATTAAGTTTCGGAAGTACAAATACGGCCTGCCGTTTAGAAAAATCCCCCTCGGCGAGGGCTTTTACACTATCGTTGACCCCGATGTCTTCTACTTGCTCAATAAATTCAACTGGTCGCCTAAAAAAAATCACGCCGGCCGTATCTATCCCGTTCGTTTCCTTAACGAAACCGGAAATGAGAGCTATCTCATTTCGATTCACAGGGAAATTATGAAACCGCCTAAAGGTTTTGTCGTTGACCATAAAAACCTCATTACTCTCGACAACACAAGGTCAAATCTCCGCCTTGCAACACATTCGCAGAACCTTTGCAACAGGAAAAAATTCAAATCTGATGCAACTTCGGTTTTCACGGGAGTATGTATCCGCAAAGGCAGAAATAAATACGGAGCATATATCAATCATGAGGGAAAATTGGTTTGGTTGGGAACCTTCGACAATGAAATTGATGCCGCTAAGGCGTATGATGAGGCAGCTAAAAAATATCACGGTGAATTTGCCCGGCTGAATTTCCCTGATGAAACCACTCAACGCCGACTCCCCCTGCATATTTTCATCAAGGCAGCCAAATCAAACGACCTCGGTAAAATAATCGGGATGGATTAATCCGCCTGCTTCAATCGGTTTTCTTCAAATATTTAGCCCCCAAATTTATTTGGGGGTTGTCTTTTGTATGCTGTCCTCTGTCCGCTATACGCTTCACCATTCGCGAGATACGCTTCACGGCTTCACGGGATACTAACTGTACGCTGCACGCTGCTTGCCACGGCGAAGCGAAGTCGAAGGATTTATACTGTTTATAATTTTAATTCTCTGTGTCCTCTGTGTGCTCTGTGGCTAATAACCTCTGTGGCTAATTAAATCAAAACATCGAGACGGTTATCTGAAGACGAGTTCTGATTGCGGCCAAAGAATGCAACGGCCTGAACGTCATTTGCCGTCGCGGCTGTGTTGTCGGAATACGACGGCGTAAGGTATGAATCCTGCGTATGCTGATTACTGTGGTCATTCCTGAATCCCTGCCGGCTGAATTGGTCCCAAAGGTCCTGAGGAGCATTATCTCGCGTTGACTGCTGCTGCGACGATTGTCTCGGCAAATCGGAAAGCGTTACGTCTATGCGTTTTATGGTGATTCCTGATTCTTCAAGCGAGCGTATTATGTCTGGTATGGCCTGCCGAATTTCTGCCCGTGTCTGAGCGTTTGTCGCTTCGAGCAGACCGGTAAGCTCGTTATTTTTTTCGCTGAACTTTACGGACACCTGTCCCAGCACCGGCGGATTAAGGCGGATTTTAATCTGGTTTGTCCCCTGCTGAACGGTTGTTCTGACCGATTGAATAATCTGCTCGCGCAGGGAGGCGGCGTTATCACCAGCGGGGACATTTGCGGAAGTTACGGAGGTCCGGCCTGTAACATTCGGGGGACTATTGGCGGCAACCGGGTATGAATCAATAGCGGCTATTTTGCCCGTCGCGGCCTGGGCAGAATCGGCAGTAAATTCCGATTTGGCGCTATCGCTTTTTGCGGAGAGGATTTCCGTTTTGTCCGCGTTTAGCTTTTGTGAAAACCGATTGACCTCCTGCTTATCGGCGGCCTGCAAAACCGACTGACGTTCTTTGAGGGGCTTGTCCGTAACGCGGTCGTTAGCCGTCTCGCTCGTCTGCCCCCCTGCCGACGCCTGCTGCTGGATTGTTCCCGCTTCTTTAACAAAATCAGTTCCCGGTTTTACCTGTGAAGCTGCATCAGGATTCTTAGCCGCTTTCCAATCGAGCGCATTGTTACTGATTAGGTTTGGCTTTTTCACATCAGCATCTTTTACAGAACCGGTTTCGACTGGTTTATTGTTTTCTGTTGTTTTCTTTATCTCAGCCGGCGTTTCCGATATATCGCGTATCTGTTTAATTGATGAACTAATAACTTTCTGCTCCTGGTTAGTTTGTATAGCGGCACTATTTATCGGCTCAGATGTATCTTTTTGAATGTTCCTCGTTTGATTAACAAGTGAATCGGCCTGTTTATTTTCCTGCGATGTTTGAGGTATCTGGATTGCAGTTTGCTTTATGGGTGTTGTCTTATTTGTGTCTTGCTTAGCGTCGGGGCTGTTTTGTTTTTGTTCGACCAGGGGGGCAATACTCGACTGTGAACGTCCCAACGGCTGGATTTGGCCGGAATTTTGGGGTTTCGTCGCGGCTTTGGCATCGGCCGATTCGCTGAATGATTCGGCTGATTTAAGTTGCCGTTTTAAGACGTTTTCAAAGCCGCTTACCTGCGTTGTCTTGTCTTTTAAGGGCATTTTGTCCGGTATGTCGGACGGCTGAAGGACGGATGGGTTCGTTATGCCCTCATTTTGTGACTTTTGGCCCAATTTTTTCGAAAAATGCTCGTTTTCTGACGAAATTTTGCTGTTTTCTGTCTCAAATCCGTCAAAACCATCGGTTTTTTGTGAATTTCGGGCAGAATTTGGGTGTGCCGGCTGAGCCGGAACCGCTGACAATACATCAATTGTCAAGATATTAAGGTTCATAACCTAATATGAAATAGCAATCCCCGTGCCGGGACATTCCGGCCCTTGCCTATTAATACTTATGTCCTTATAATTAAAGGAGTTATGTAAAACTAATAACTTTCCTTTTTATGGTTAAAATATCGAACCGGCTAAATCTTCCGGCAGCAATTTCCTACCTCCTCCCTATACCCTGTCCACCCGGCCGTCAAGAAACCTTATTTTTGTATAAAATCCTGACGTCCGAATGAAACAACCCCTGCCCCCTTTCTATGAAAAACGCGGTTTTTATACGAATTTTGCGGGTTTTGGTCATAAAAATGAATCTGGCACGGGTGTTGCATTTAAATTCAATAATAAGTTACTGCGCCCCCTGCTTATTCCGCCGCGCCGGAGCAGGGGCAGGTTTTGATTTTGGAGCAATTTATGGCCAAGTTGGGCATTGTAGAGCTGATTGAGGCAGGACTAAGAGCCGAAGCCCTGCGCCAAAAGGCCGTAGCCAATAACGTCGCTAACTTACAAACGCCGGGGTACCGCCGGCTTGATGTGAGATTTGAGGAACTACTGTCAAAGGCGATAGCTTCAGGGGAGGAAATTGACCTTGATGAGCTGGGGGCGGAGTTATATCAGCCGAAAAATACGGCGGTGAAACCGGACGGCAACGACGTTAATCTTGAAGGCGAGATTGGGGAAATGGTGAAAAATACTCTTCGACAGAAGGCGTTTGTAAGGATTCTTAATAAAAAGTTTCAGCAAATAGACCAGGCGGTGAACATAAGATAAAGAGCACAAGACATAAGTGCACAAGAGCACAAGTAAAAAAAATAGGGAAGTGTCCCTAATTTAACGGGAAGATGAAATGAAGATAGGGAATGGATTCGGGCCGATTGATATAGCGGTGTCGGGTTTGCGCGCGCAGAACAAGTCGATGGAGGTTATTTCATCAAACATCGCCAACGCGAGGACTACCGACGCGGGCAAGGGGGAGCCATACCGGCGGCTTGAGGTTCTGCTTAAATCAGAAGACGACGAAATCGGCGGGGTCGAGATTCATAAAATCACAAAGGATATGAGCGACTTCGCGAAGGTGCTGGACGCGGGGAATCCTGAAGCGGATGAGAACGGCTACGTGAGTATGCCGAATGTGAGCATACCGGTTGAAATGATGAATTTGACGATAGCAACGCGGACGTATCAGGCGAACGCGGCTGTTTTGCGAAGGTATCAGCAAATGGTGGATACGACGCTGGAATTACTACGTTAAACGGTTGCATTAAAAAACATCGCCTTACCGGCGACGGCTAAACAATGAGGTGATAAGAAATGATTAGATTTGACCCGAACGTTGGACAGGGGGCGAGCGGCGGTTTGCAGCAACTGCAAAAGGCGGCGGGTAATGCTCAGCAGCCAAATGGTTTTTCAGACGCGGCCAAGGCGCTTGATAAGTATCTATCGAGCGTGGACGAGACGCAGAAATCATCGGATATGTCAATACAGGAACTGCTTGCGGGGAAGAATGAAGACATTGCGTCAGTTGTGGCGGCGGTGGCTAAGGCGGACATCAGCTTTAAGGTGCTTGTGGGAGTGCGGAACAAGCTGATAGAGGCATATAAGCAGACGATGAATATGCAGTTGTAAAACGTGGTATCAGGGAATTAAAAAATGAACTTCCTGCAACAGATTATCGCGGTATGGCAAAAAATCAATATAGTGCAGAGGGCGCTATTGACAGCGATTGTGCTGACGATGGGTATAATCGGGACGCTTTTATTTTACTGGGCGAAGAGACCTGATATGCAGGTTTTGTATGCGGAGATTGCTCCCGAGGAGGCAGCCAAGATAACGGACAAAATCAGCGAAAAGGGCATCGCATACGAGCTGCGCAACGGGGGTAAAAGCATATATGTGCCGAAGCAAAATGTTTATCAGCTTCGGCTGGACCTTGCGAAAGAGGGATTGCCGGCGGGGGAACAGGGCGGGTACAGATTGTTCGATAATGAGAAAATCGGAGTAAGCCCGTTTGTGCAGAACATCAATCTCAAGCGCGCGCTGCAGGACGAGCTTGCCAAAAGTATACAAATGATTGAGGGGGTAGTTTTCGCGCGGGTTCATATTGTAAGCAGCGACCAGACGCTTTTCACGGCGAACGTGCAGCAGACGAGCGCATCGGTTGTCTTGAAACTCAAGCCCGGATACAAACTGGCCAACAGCAATATCGCGGCAATCGCGAATCTTGTGTCGGGGAGTGTCGAGGGTTTAAAAACTGAGAACGTTACGATTGTAGACAGCGACGGACAGCTATTGAGCAGCCAAGCGGACCAGACAATGGCGGGCGGCGCAGGGACAGTTGCGGATTACAGGCAACGCGTTGAGCAGAACCTTGCGGAAAAGGTCGAGCAAATGCTGCAGACGGTATTAGGGGCGGGGCGAGCAACGGTGCGGGTAAGCGCGGAAGTGAATATGACAAGCGTGAGTATGGTTACAGAAACGTACAGCCCGACTGCGAAGGTTGCCACCAAAGAAGAAATCAAGAGTAATTCGGAAACAGAGCCGGCGACTGCAGCGGAGGCAGGACAAACACTTGCGGGCGGGGTGAAAAAGGACGAGACGACGCTTACTGAATACGTAGTGGGAAAGACGGTTGAGGAGAGGGCAATTTTGCCGGGGGAAGTGAGGGCATTATCGGTGGCGGCGGTAGTTGATTTGACGCCTGCGGACGTAAATGATGCGCAGGGTGCGCAGACGGCGAAGATAATGCAGCTTGCGGACGTGGAGAAATTAATTGAAAATGCGCTGGGGCTGAACTTAAAGGGAAGGGACTCACTGAAGGTGGTTGAGGCGAGGTTTTTCAGGCCTGCGGCGGTCGTCGATGAAGAGCAGCCCAAACAGCTTGATTTCGTAAAAATCGCAGGTCAGGCGTCGATGGGCATTACGGCAATATGCGCGTTAGTTGTTTTGAGGATATTTACGAAGGCAAAGAAGAAGGCAGCGTCAGCAGCGGGGACTACACAACTTCCGGCGGGCATCGAGGCGGCAGGTATGCTGCCCGGAATGACGACTGGTGCGGCTGAGCCGGTGGTCGTTCGCAGGCAGTTGGCGGAAGTGATGAGAAACAATCCAGACCAGGCGAGACGGTTGTTTGTTAACTGGTTACAAGAGAAGGCGTAGCGTATAGCGGATAGATGGCGGAAATAGCGACGATACAGTTGAAGGGCAAGCAGAAAGCGGCGATGCTGCTGATGGGGCTTGATGCGCCTACGGCGGGGGAATTGCTGAAAGGGATGCCAACACAGACGGTGCAGGAGCTTGCGCTGGAGCTGGCATATCTAGACGCGTCGGGATACCGTGAAAGCAGGGAAAGCGTTGATATTGCGCGGGAGTTCTTTCATTACCTGCGCGAAGGGGAAACGTTTCAATTCAAGGCGTTTTTAGACGAGATGCTCAAAAACGCTGTCGGAAGCGACAAGGCGCTTCAGATACAGAGGGAAATAAGTGATTTACTGCACAGGCGAGACCCGTTTATGCCCATAAAGAGCGTTGACGGGAAGATGCTGGCGAAGGTGCTTGAGAACGAGCACCCGCAGGCAATCGGGGTGGTGCTATCGGAGCTGGACGCGAAAAAAAGCTCGGAAGTGCTCAGTATGCTTGCAGAGGGGGTGCGATTAAGCGTCATCAGCAGAATGACAAGCAAGGAAAGCGTGGGTATAGAGGCGAAGCTGCGAATAGCGAAAATGGTAACCGACAGATTGAAGGCACAGGCGGGCGCAGGCGAGGTCGCGGCGGCAGCACCTGCGGCGGAACAATCGCTGAGGAAGGT
>CAYLXJ010000143.1:0-6491 GCA_964387385.1 uncultured Pirellulales bacterium | reverse complement strand
AGCGGCACCGCCTGACGCTGCATATTCGAGCCCATCAGCGCTCTGTTGGCATCATCGTGCTCGAGGAAAGGTATCAATGCCGCCGACAAGCCCACTATCTGCTTGGGTGAAACATCGACGTAATTCACTTCCTCACTCGATACCTGCGCAAGCTCCCCGTGCTGCCTGGCCAGCGCCATTCCCTCGCGAATCTTATTTGTTTGCGTGTCAACACCGCTCGGCGGCGAGAATATCGCCTTCATTTCCTCATCGGCGCGCAGGTATTCGACTTCGCCCGTGACTTTGCCTTTATGGACCTTGTAATACGGCGTCAATAGAAATCCGAACTCGTCAACCGTGGCAAATATCGCAAGCGAGCTTATAAGGCCGATGTTGGTCCCTTCCGGCGTCTCGACCGGACAAATCCTTCCATAATGGCTGATGTGAACGTCGCGGACCTCGAAGCCCGCTCGCCTCCTGTTAAGCCCGCCCGGACCAAGTGCCGATAACCTTCTTTCGTGCGTAAGCTGGCTAAGCGCATTGGTCTGGTCAACAATCTGGCTCAATTCCCCGCGGCCGAAGAAAAAGTTTATGCTGCTCGATACGCTCTTGGAATTGACCAAATCCGCTATCCGCAGGGGCTGCTCGCTGTCTTTCATAGTGCTCATCCGTTCCTGCACTGTCTTGCGAAGCTTCAAAAGCCCCTTGCGAATCTCGCCGCCCGCTAATTCGTCAATTGTGCGCAAACGCCGATTGCCCAGATGGTCGATATCGTCGATTTCGCCCTCGTTATTGCGCAGGCCGAGTATGTATTTTATCGCGTTTATAAAATCGTCGGCCCGCAGCGTCATCAGGTTCAAATCGTCGTTTGTCCCGAATTTCCTGTTCAGCCGGAACCTGCCCACCTTGCCCAATCGATACCGGTAGACGTCAAAAAACTTCTCGTTAAAGAACTGCACTGCCTTTTCCTGATTGGGCGGATTACCCGGTCGTAACCGGACGTAAAACCGCAATAGCGCCTGCTCGTGGCTCTTGCAGTCGTCCTCGGCTAATGTATTGAAAATCAGAATGTCCTTGACGTCCTCTACTACCTCGACCTTCTTTATTTCGCTCTGCTGGATTATCGATAATTTTTCGCCGATTTGCGCACCGGCCTTGACGATTATCTCGCCGCTTTCAGTATCGACGATATCGCGCACCGCCCACGCATCAGGCGTTAATTTGCCCTTCTGCACCTCTTTGGTCTCGTAAAACCGCCTGATGATTTGCTCGGTCGTACTGAAATCAGGACTCAAAGCCCGTAAAAACAAGGTCGCGGGAATCTTACTCGACTGGTCAATTTTCACAACCATCACGTCCTTGTGCGTAACGCTCAATTCAATCCAGCTTCCTCGCTCTGGTATGATTCTGCCGCCATGCAGTATCCGGTCGCCTTCCTTGCTCTCAACGAGAAAATCCACACCCGGGCTTCTGTGAAGCTGACTGACTATAACGCGCTCCGCCCCATTGATGATAAATTCCCCGCCGCCGATCATGACGGGAATCTCGCCCAGATAAATCGCCTGCTCGGCTATGTCCGAGCCCTCCTTGCTCTTGAGCCGGCAGGTGATTTTCAGCGGATACCCGTAAGTCAGGCGAAGCTGCCTGCACTCCGTTATGTTGTAGCGGGGCTGTTCCAGCTCGTAATAAAGATACTCGAGTATCATCCCCTTGTCGTAGCTTTCTATCGGGAACACCTCGCGAAAAAGCTCCTCAAGCCCCTCGTTTGCCCGCTTCGTAGGTGCAACGTCTCTCTGCAGAAACTCTTCGTAGCCCTTCCTCTGTATCGCCACAAGGTCCGGGATTTCTACCGTCTCCCGTATCCTTCCGAAATTACGAACTTTTGTTTGTTCCATAACCTTTACCTCTTGTTTAATCCGGGTTTTCCGCCCGTTTAGCGCCCGCCCGAAAGGCGGGCTTTTTACTTACGCTATTTCAACCGTCGCTCCGGCGCTTTCGAGCTGCTTCTTGGCGGCTTCCGCCTCGTCCTTTGTTACGCCCGTCTTTACCGTTTTGGGAGCGCCTTCTACGAGGTCTTTGGCCTCTTTAAGCCCCAATGACGTAAGCGCCCTTACTTCCTTAATGACCTGGATTTTCTTGTCGCCTGCCGCTTTGAGAATCACGTCAAAAGTCGTCTTTTCAGGCGCCGCCTCGGCTGCCGCCGCTCCTGCCGCCGGGCCTGCCATCATAATCGCACCGCCCGCCGCCGGCTCTATACCGTGAACTTCCTTGAGATAGTCGCCAAGCTCTTTGGCCTGCATCAGCGTCAGCTTCACTATCGCGTCGCCTAACTTTTTAACGTCTTCACTCCAGCTTTTAGTTTCGTCTGCCATTTGAACACACTCCTATATGAATTGCCCGATGGTAGCAGGGGCTACGCCGCCCCTTTTAATCCCTTAGGGAGCAGCCATCCTGGCTTGGTTAATTACTTTTGCCTTGACCTCCTCAAGCGGCCTTGTTTTCCGCTGCTTCACCTTTTTCAACTATTGCCTTTATGCAGCCGGCTATCCTGCCTGCCGGCGAAATAATCGCTCCCGCTACTCTCGCTGCGGGCGATTTTGCCAATGTTACAACAGCCCCCAGCAGCTCCATCCTGCCCGGCATCTTCGAAAGTCCCTCTGCGGCCTTTGGATCCAGCAGCGTCCCTTCTAAAAACGCCCCTTTAATGTGAATCGCAGGTATTTTCCCCACCCAGTCGCTAATCTCTTTTGCCACGTCAACTATGCTGTCGCCGCCGTATGCTATCGCGCAGGGGCCCGTGAAAATCGCTGCTGCCGCCTCCATCTTAGCGTTTGCCAATGCTCTCTTGAATAGCGCATTCTTGACGACCATCAGCTTGATGCGTTTTCCCTTCAGCGCCCCTCTCATTACGTTATTATCGACGCCGCCCACCCCTGTTGCGCTTATTACCAGAAAATCCGTGATGTGCTCGCCTGTGATTCTTTTTTCCAGTTCCGCCTGCAACAATCCTTTTACGTATTTGCTCATCTTTTCACCTTTTAGACAATAATCTGAATGCCCGGGCTCATTGTCGCCGCGAGGCATGCTCTTTTAATATAAGTGCCTTTCGAAGACGCCGGCTTGATTTTCTTTATATGGTTGATGACTGCTTCTATGTTCTCTATCAGCTTATTATTCTCAAAACTGACCTTTCCCACGACGATATGCACGTTTCCGCCGGTGTCGTTCTTAAATTCGACCTTGCCCGCGGCAAACTCCTTTATCGCGCTTGTAATATCATTTGTTACCGTCCCGTTCTTCGGCGAAGGCATTTTGCCCTGGGGGCCTAACACCCTGCCCAATTTTCCCACCTTTCCCATCACTTTTTGTGAGGCGATTGCAACGTCGAAATCCGACCAGCCGCCTTCGACCTTCTTGACCAAATCTTCCAGCCCCGCCTCGATGGCACCCGCCTGTTTGGCCTTTTCGATGTCCGACTCTTCGCAGAACGCAATCACTTTCTTTTGTTTGCCTATACCGTTAGGCAACGACAGCGCCCCGCGAATTATCTGGTCCGATTGTTTCGGGTCAATACCCAGCCAGAAAACGCACGTGACCGTCTGGTCGAATTTGGTCTTGTTGAACGTCTTGATTTTTGCTACGGCCTCCGCCACGCTTATCGGCGTCTCGCTTACCTGCTCTGCCTCCTTACGATATCTCTTGCTTCTGATTATTTGTGTCATAATTTACGTCTCTGATTCTCTTTAGTTCAATTTTCGTTAACCTTCTATGTCAATTCCCATACTGCGTGCGGTGCCCCTGATAATCTTCTCCGCCTGGTCCAAACTGTAGGCGTTAAGGTCTTTCTGCTTCTGCTGGGCGATTTTGCGCACCTGTTCTGCCGTTACCTTGCCGACCTTCTCCTTGTTCGGAACGCCGCTGCCTTTGGCAACCCCCGCCATTTGCTTCAATAAAACCGCCGCCGGCGGGCTTTTTACTTCAAAAGTGAATGTCTTGTCCTTGTAGGCCGTGATAACGACCGGCACAATCGTCCCGTTGAGTTCTTTTGTCCGCTCGTTAAACTGCGATACAAATTGCCCTATGTTGATGCCGTGCTGACCCAGCGCAGGCCCAATCGGCGGGGCTGGTGTTGCCTGCCCGCCCGGCGCCTGTAATTTTATCTTTACCAATACCTCTTTTTTTACACCTTTTGGTGCTGCCTTTGCCATTTTTTACACCTTCTCAATCTGCCAATACTCAATATCCAAGGGCGTGCTTCGCCCGAATATCTCTACCGTCACCTTTACTATGCCCCTGTCGCGGTCTATCGACTCCACCACGCCCTCGAAACTTTCAAATGGGCCTTCGCGTATCTTTATCTGGTCGCCCTTCTTGTAATCCACCTTGATGCTCGGCGCCTCTTCCGGTTTTTCAACCTCCTGCAGCATCTTTGCCACGTCGGTATCGCGCATCGGCGTCGGCACACCCTCTGTTCCTACAAAATCGCCAACGCCCGGAATTTCTTTAATCGCAAACCACGCGTTTTCCGGCACCTTTCCGTCCGGCTGTGTTTCCATTTCCATAAAAACGTAGCCGGGGTAAAGCTTGCGTTTATGCACTGACTGTTTGCTTCCGCGGACCTTCTTGACCCGTTCAACCGGTACTTCTATCCTGCCGATTATGTCGGTCAATCCTAACTGCTTTACCTTCCCGGAAAGCACATCTTTTACGTGCATCTCTTTATTCGACGCTACTCTCAGCACGTACCATTTCATTAAAAAACACCCCGACTAAATATCAATAACCTACGTTAAAAAACCTTATTCCCGCGGCTTTGCGCCGCGGCTGCCTATTGCGTTAACCACGTGATTGCCAATTGAAACACCAAATCAGCGACACCTAAAACCACCGCCATAATTATAACCACCGCTATTACCACCGTCGTCGAGACCATAATCTCCTGTTTGCTCGACCAGTTGACCTTTTTCATCTCACCTTCGGACGCTATCATAAAATCCGCGATATTCGGCTTATTCACCAGCCACAGCATAAGTATCGCCGCTGCCGCAAAAATGCCAACAGGCACCATCGTCTCAACCCACAATCCGAGGTCTGCCGCGTCCAGTGTTCGGTAAAGCGCATAGCATCCTATCGCCGCTATCAGCGCACCGGATGCCGCCGAACCAATCCTCGTGTATTTGCCCTGTCCGGGTTTATAAACACCTAATATCATATCGCACCCAATCTTGTCCGCCGACCGCCGCCAGGCGTCCCCTAAGGGAGGCGGAACACTCCTTTGTCCGTCTCGCCAATCTGACCAAAACCAGCTGGCTCACATCAGGCCAGAAGGGAATCGAACCCCCAACCTTCGGTTTTGGAGACCGACGCTCTGCCAATTGAGCTACTGGCCTATCAATACCCGATAACCTGACCTATTTTCGACGCAGTTTGTGGACCGTATGCTTGCGCTCTGACCTGCAGTATTTCTTCAGCTCCAGCTTGGGATTGCCTTCCGCCACGCTGATATTCGTGCGGTAATTACGCTCGCCGCACTCTTTGCACTCAAGCCAAACCTGTTCTCTTTTGCTCTTTTTCGCCATAAAACACTTCTGCCCGCACCATTACGGTTTCACAAGTCCGGTTTAGCAGTCGCCGGAACGGCGACGGAAGTTTCCCGATTCTACCCGATAATCTTCGTTACAACGCCCGCTCCGACCGTCCTGCCGCCTTCACGTATGGCAAAACGCAGCCCTTCTTCCATCGCGATAGGCGAGATAATCTCTACTTCCATAGCGATGTTGTCGCCCGGCATACACATCTCAGCGGGCTTGCCCTCACGGCTTTGAATCAGCTTTACGGTCCCTGTAACGTCGGTAGTCCTGAAATAGAACTGCGGCTTATAGCCCGGGAAGAACGGCGAATGTCTGCCGCCTTCCTCTTTTGTCAGCACGTAAACTTCCGACATAAAATGAGTATGAGGCGTTATGCTTCCCGGCTTTGCGATGACCTGACCGCGCTCGAGGTCCTTCTTTTCTACGCCCCGCAGCAGCAATCCTACGTTGTCGCCCGCCTGTCCCTCGTCTAATGTCTTATTGAACATTTCAACGCCTGTTACGACCGTCTTTGTAATATCCTTCGAAAGCCCGATTATCGCCATTTCTTCGCCGACCTTGACTTTGCCTCGCTCGATTCTGCCGGTTCCAACGGTTCCCCTGCCCTTTATGCTGAATACGTCCTCAACGGGCATAAGGAAGGGTTTGTCGACTTCGCGAATGGGAACCGGAATGTAATCATCCATCGCCTTGAGTAAATCAATGATTGGCTTGCAGGCCGGGTCATCGAGCGACTTGGCGGCAAGCGCCTGAGTCGCTGAACCCCTGATTATCGGCGTCTCGTCGCCGGGAAACTCGTACTTCTTCAAAAGGTCCCTGACTTCCATCTCAACAAGGTCCAGAAGTTCTTTGTCCTCGACCAGGTCGCATTTGTTCATAAACACAATGACCTTCGGCACATTGACCTGCCTGGCGAGAAGT
>CAYLXJ010000142.1:0-6505 GCA_964387385.1 uncultured Pirellulales bacterium | reverse complement strand
CGAAAACAAAGATACAACTCAAAATGACACTCCCGGCACACAGGACGCTCCCGAAATAGAAAATCAGCAATCACTACAAGCAAAAAATCAAACTGGTTTACAAGCTGAGCAGATATCGCTGAAACTCGCCGAGGATTGTTTCGCAGCAAAGGACTACGTCAGGGCCTACAACGTGTATGAGGGCCTGTATAAAAACCTCAGAGGAGAAAATTATGAACTGATAAAGGACTTTCTGCAATTGCGTATGGCGCAGTGTCTTGAGAAAAAGGGCTACAATGACAAGGCATACCAGCTTTTTAAAAAGGTCGCGCAAAGCAGGTCGGCAGCGCTGAAGGTCATAGCGAATTACTGCGCGGCACTGCTCGATATGAAAGCGAAAGAATTTCTCAAGGCCAGAATGCGGGCATACAGGGCAATGGCCCTGACCGCGGCGTTATCTTCGGAGTATGAATGGGCGTTTGAACTCGAGCGCGACTGCACATTTATCGCGGCTAAGGCGGTTACGCAACAGGTTCTGTCGCTTTGCGACGCCGACAAAGATTTGCCGAATTCCGACGAGATGAAACCGGCGAGCAGGGAGCAAAAAATCCTGCTCAGCGGACTGGACGAAAACGTGCTTCTGAAAGTACTCAACGCCGGAACGGAAAAGCTTAACAGCGGTCTGCTCGCGCCGCAGATTCGACCCGTTGAGTCAATTTCCGAAGAAACCTCAGTCGGGCCTAACCGCTGGCAGATTATCTGTAACGGCCCCGGCATCGAGGAGCTGCTGTCGAGATTTGCCGCAAACGCGTCGTTCAACATCAAGTGGGAACAAACCGACATCAAATCGCCGAAACCGGACGACGCGGCTTTCAAAAGCCAGATAAACTTATATATGCCCGCAGCGACGGCGCAGCAGGCGATATCAACCGCCGCAGGTGCCGCGGGTCTGATGGCGCAAATCAACGATGACGGAACAATCACTATAACAAATCCCGCCCATTACACCGACCTGTCGGCGCACAGCCGTCAATTATGCGATAACGCGATGTGGCTTTGGCGGTCGCTGCTGTTGACCTACAGCGACGATGCGCGTATTCCCGAAGTGCATTTTGTGCTCGGCGTTCTGCAGGAAAGCCGCGGCAGGCCGGGTGAGGCGATAACGGAATACAAGCTTGTTGCGAATCGCTTCTCTCAAACGGACCTCGCGCCATACGCGCTTTTCCGCTCCAGCCGGCTTAAAACTTCGCTGCGCGACTTCACCGGCGCAAATCGGGACCTCAAACAGCTTATCGAGCAGTATCCTGATAATGAACTGATTGGCCGTGCATACCTGGAACTTGCGCAAAATACGATGAATACGGCCCTTTACGACGAGGCCTGCACCCTTTATAAAAAGGCATACACCCTCGGCTTGTCGCCCGAATCCCAGATAAAAGCCAGCTTCGGCGCCGGCCTATGCTATTATCAAATGAACGATTTTGAGTCGGCGGTAAAATGGCTGACGCGTTTCATCGAAGAAGCCCGCAAGACAGAAACCGGCAGCTCGTCTTCTGATTTATATGGCGCGTATCTGCTGCTGGGCAAGGCCAATCTTGCTTTGGGAAAACTCGATGCCGCCTGCGACGCTCTTAATCAAACCGTTAAAAACGCAGGAGCCGCCCACGAATACATCGAGGCCGTAACGGCCATTGCGGAAACACGGATAAAACAGGAAAATTTCGTAGCGGCGCTTTCCGCAATTGAAAACGTCCGCGCCTGGCCTTTTTCGCAGGAACAGGTAATCCGGCTTTTGCTTCTCAAAAGTAAAACCTTGCGTCTGATGGGCCTGCCCGACCAGGCCGCAATCATTCTCACAGATAAAACGCCGTACCTGACCGACCCCCGGCTCAAAGCAGACATAATGCTGGAGCTTGCCGATTGTTACATCGCCTCCGAGAACTACGTCCTCGCAAGGGCGCATCTTGCCGAGGCGATTTCAGCAATCGAGCCGGGACCTGCGTCTCATCAGGCGCAAATCTCGCTCGCACAGGTCTGCCTGAAACTGAACGAGATTGAACAGACCGTCACAATCTGCAAACAGCTTCTCGAAATGGCCGCTGACGAGCAAATCAAACAAAAGGTGTCGAAAATCCTCGCCTCGGCTTACAGCAAAGAACGCGAATACGACAAGGCGGTATTGACGCTGATGACAACGAGTGAAGAAAAATGAAAACCAGCTTAAAAGCAAAAGGGCATAAGAGCAAAAGAGCGCAAGCACTTGTCACTTGTGCGCTTGTGACTTGCGCGATTGTTAATGCTTTCGGCGGAGAAATTACGCAGGATTCGCGCAACCTGCTGAAAGAAATAATACGCCCCATCGACCAGCCGCAAAATAATGTCAAAGCAGACCAGCTTAAACAGCTAATCGTGCAAATCCGCTCAATACAATTCGAATCAAAGCGGGACGCGGAACGAGCCGGCGATACGGCAGAACCAAAACCGGAAACAATCTCTGCTGTCCCCGAGCCCATAGAGAGTGAAAATACTTATAAAACAGGAGTTCCCGATTCAGCTGCAATCTACAATCGAAAATCGGTAATCGGAAATCGCCTGCAAGAGATGCTCAAAGACCCGAACACGGTCGCAAATCCTTTTGAGCTTGCCGAGGCGCTTTTTAGAAACGGCCTGCCCGGGCCTGCGGGCCTGTGTTACAAACGGGCGCTTGCCGAAATCGGCGCGAATGACCCGAATACGGCAACGGAACGATGCTGGATTCTTTTCCAGATAGGCAACTGCCTGCAGAACGACGACCCCAACGCCGCCAAAGAAAGCTATGCCGAACTGATTAGAACGTATCCCGATTCGCCCTGGGTGGAAATCGCCAAATCGAGACATGCACTTATAGAATGGAACCAGCAGGACAGGCCCGACAAACTTATCGAGGAGCTTAAATAAATGATAAAACCGGATGAAACCATAAACGTTCTGCTTGTCGGTCAAAGCGCCGATTTTATCCGACCGGTGCTTGAGATACTGGCGCTGAAGGCAATTCGCGGTATTGTAACAGCCAATCCGGAAACAGCGCCGGATTATTTAGACAAAAACGACTGCCGGCTTGTCTTTATCGAAGCCGACGCGGCGATGAAAAGCGAGGCGTTTGAGCTTGTTTCAAAAATCAAAACCGCTTATCCGGAAATGCCCATAGTTATGGTCGTCCAAAAACAGCGGAACGAATCGCCCGAAGAGCGGTATTTAATTGAAATGGCCGTCAGCGCGATGCGCATCGGCTGTTTCGATTTTCTCGTTGGGCCCCTCGGCAGGGAAAAAATCGAATTACTTATAGAGACAATCATCCCCAATAAGCCCGTCAACGCCGTCGATTCGGCTCAGGAAAACGCCGGCTGCATTTATAAAATTGTCGGCAAAAGCCCTCTTCTCATCCAAACAGTCAGCTTGGCCAGGAAAGTAGCGCCCACATCGGCGCCGGTCCTCATAAGCGGCGAAAGCGGAACGGGAAAAGAACTCATATCATACGTTGTTCACTACAACAGCCGCAGGTCAGAGGGGCCTTTCGTAAAAGTCAATTGCGCCGCGTTATCCGAGACGCTTCTCGAAAGTGAATTGTTCGGACACGAAAAAGGCGCGTTCACGGGCGCATACACCCAGCGTAAAGGACGTTTCGAGGCGGCGCACGGCGGGACGCTTCTGCTCGATGAAATTAGCGAAACGCCCCTGAGATTTCAGGCAAAACTCCTGCGGGCATTGGAACAGCAGGATTTTCAGCGAGTCGGCTCGAACGAAAACGTCAAGGTTGACGTCCGCGTAATAAGCACCACCAACAAGGACCTGTCGCAGGAAGTAGCAGACGGAAACTTCCGTCAGGACCTTTACTACCGGCTCTGCGGCGTGCGCCTCGCGGTAGCGCCCCTGCGGCAGCGAAAAGAGGACCTGCCTGATTTGGTCTGGCATTTTGTCAATTTTTACGCGGGACAGGCACACCGCCGCATAAGCCGGCTCGACCCGGCGATGATGGAACTGTTCAGCAAATACCACTGGCCCGGCAACGTTCGCCAGCTTCGTAATGTGATACTGACATCGATGATTATGGGCATAGGCGAGACAATGACACTGGCCGATGTGTCCTGGCTCTTTGACGAATTACAGCCATTGCCGGAAATCGAAAGACAAATAACAGACCTTCAGACATCCGTCTTGCATCCTGTGTCATCTGATTCACTGGCAGGAATGCCTCTCGAACAACTCGAACGGCAGGCCATACTTGAAACACTCAAGCAGACCAACGGCAACCAGACCAGAGCGGCAAAAGCACTCGGAATCAGCGACAGAACATTGCGAGACAAGATAAAACGGTACCGGCAGACACTTATGCCGGTTTAACAGTAAACAGAAAAATTTTGGAGATTAGACAAGCGAGGAATTATGGCTGATGAAAAAACAATAGAAAAGCCGGCGGCGGAAGCGACCGAGAAGCCCGCTGCAGCGGAAAAACCGGAGTCAAAGGCAAAGAAAGGTTCACTTTTACCGTGGATAATAGTCGCCGTAGTTTTACTGGTTTCGGCGGGGGGCGGAATCGGACTGGGACTGATTTTCGGGAGAAAATCCAGCCCCGAAGCCGCACCCGCTGCGGCGGCAGGCCAGACGCCGACGGCCCAGCAGACGCTTAAGTTCGATGTGCCGGCAGGGGCTGCGGAAAATGTCTGGTATTTCGACCTCGACCCGGTCGTTGCAAACCTTAACGAGCCGGGTGCGACCAGATATGTCCGGGCAGCACTTACGCTGGAAATGAGCGGCGAAATCGCCGTTGATAAAGGCACCACCTTTCTCGAACAAAAGAAACCGCTGATTACAAACCTGCTGACGATATACCTCTCGGGCCTGGACGTCGAAAGCACAAGGGGCGACAAAAACCTCAAAAGAATACAGTTCGAGATTTGCGAGACGTTCAATGAAAAGCTGTTCCCCGACGGCAAGGCGTTCATTAAAGGGATACTAATCAAGGAATTCGCGGTGCAATGAGCCGAAAAGCAGCCGACAATTCGAACAGAACAAAGGTGCAGCAGCTTCTCGCCGCCATAGGCAAAAACAACGGCGAGAAAACCGCCCAGGTTGAAGCCGTCGATTACGACTGGCATCAGCCGCATTTTTTCAACAGCCGGCAGACAAAAAAACTGAACGATTATGCCGCTAAAGCCGCGACACTTATAACCGAAAAATTCGGCAATCTGTGCCAGCGCAGTTTCGAGGTAACGATAACCTCAATAAGCGAGCACTTCGCGGGCCAGTTCCTCGGGCAACTGCCTTCCGGCCAGTCGCAAAGTCCAGACAATTTCTACCTGCCCTTCCGGCTCGGTCAGGAACCTCCCTGCGGATTTATCAGTATCCCTCCGCAAACAGCCGTTATATGGGCGACACAATTGTTAGGTGACGCGGAGACAAAAGAAAATTCCGCCAAGCAACTGTCGGACCTCGAGGCTGCGTTTCTTTTCGATATGACTTCGCTCATTGTCAAAGCCCTTTCGGAAATCGGAGAAAAATGTCCTTTCGCATCCGCCTGCGACGGATTGGCAAATGTTTTGCCTCTTCAGCTTAAAGGCGAAGAGGAGTTCTGTAAAATAACCTTGGAGATAAAAAAGACCGGCGCTGAAAAAGGAACAGAGGCGCATATTCTGATTCTGTGTGAAAAGCTCGCGCAGGCAATAGGCGAAACAACGCTTACAAACGGCAAATTTACACCCGAGGCGATTGCCAAAGCAATGCAGAGCCACATTGAAAAAATCCCGGTCCCCGTCACGGCCCAGCTTGCCACAGTTGCGGTGTCTGTTGAGGATGTATTGAATCTTGCGCCGGGCGACGTGTTGCTTTTAGACAAGAAAATCAACGAGCCGGCCCAGCTTATCGCTGCGGGCAAAACCGTCTGCCGTGGTATTTGCGCAAAACTGGCAGGCAATTACGCCCTGTCGGTAATTGAGGCCGGCTTAGGAACTACACAATCCCTAAGGGACGAAAGTTTAAGGAATTGACATATGGCTGATACAGCTCAAGCAGTAGCCGAACCACCGGCAACGACTTCCGAGGTCAGGCCGGTCGCACCTAACGAGCAAGCGCCTGTTGATTCGAAAACAAAGGCGCAGGCAGCGGATTTCCCCGAGGCCGCTGAAACCAACGCCACGGGAACAGGAAGCAGTATCGACATTTTGCTCGATATGACCATCCCGGTAACTGTAACAATCGGCTCGACGCAGATACCGATACGCCGGCTTCTGCAGTTAGGCCCCGGCTCGGTTGTCAAGCTCGACAAGCCCGTCGATAACCCGATGGACCTTTACCTTAAAGATACAAAATTCGCGACCGGCTCGGTTGTCATAGTCGACGGCAAGTTCGCGGTCAAAATCAAGCAAATTCTCGGCCTCGGCGAGCTGAAACCTGATGAGAAGAAATAAGAAAGATTATGGCCGAAGCAAATAAAACAAGTTTGTCCGCGCTCGATGCGCCGGTTATGCCGCACAGCAATCTCATTCTGGCA
>CAYLXJ010000141.1:3585-6514 GCA_964387385.1 uncultured Pirellulales bacterium | reverse complement strand
ATCACCCGAACCCAGAATCCAGGCCTGCGGCTCGATATCGGCCCTCCTCGTTCCTTCGTCGTCGGGCTTTCTGCCGAGGTCATAGACCAGCTTTTCATCGCCGAATTCGAGAACAAGCATGTGGTCAACGTTGGCGAACCTTAACTGGATTGGCCTTTGGGCGGTTACAGGCGATATGATTTTCGTCTCGAGCGTTTCCTCATTGCCTTCTGAGACGCGCGAAATTGTCATACGTCCCGCGAAATCGACAACGCCCGTATAATCAATCCCGTATTTGCTCAGGCCAACGCCTGCCAAACCATCAGCTGTCTCTGAATTTACCCAGTATCGAACCATCAGGTCGCCGCAATATGGCATAAACCTGTAGTCCGTGATTTCATCGTAGGCGTAAGTGGTCCTGAAGTCGTTGCCAAGCGAGGTATCGTAATCGAGGCGGTGTATTTTGCCGCCTTTTGCGGACAGCTTGAAAACAGTTGGATTTTCATCGTTTATCAGCCAGCCGGAGCCCTCGGCATTTTCGAAGGGCTGCCGCCACATGTGCCCGTTGAATCTGTCCTCCTCAGGTCTCGCCGGCTGATAATCGTTGTCGTAAACGGGCATCCAAAGCTCTTCCTGGACTTTTTTGGGTTTTCTGCTTATGAGGCCGTCGATATAAATGTCGCCGTCGATTATTTCCACCGTCTCGCCGGGCCTGCCCACAAGCCGTTTTATATAATTTTCAGACGGGTCCTGCGGGTTCTTGAAAACAAGCACGTCCCACTGCTGCGGCTCGACAAACTGATAAATACATTTCAAAACAAGAATCCTGTCCCCGCTCGATAGCGAAATGGAATCTGCGCCGACCGACTGGTGATACCCGCAGCTCGGGCAGCGGGAAAACTCCTGCTGGGCATATCTGCCCTGTACCTGCGGAGATTGCGCCGCGAATCCGCTCTGGCCGTAGCGGTATTTGTACCCGCACTGCGTGCAGCGAAGCCGATAATGCGCCCCCAGAAGCGTGTCTGCCATACTGCCCGTCGGAATGCGGAACGCCTCCATAACAAACGCTCTGAACACAAATGCCAGCGCAAAAGCCGTTATCAGCCACTCGCACGTATTGGCTATATCGGCTGCACGGTCTTTTAACGTTCGTGCGGCCCTATATGGTTTTTCTTCTTTGTCTTTGGCCATAAGAACCGGTCATTATGCAGATAAGCTGCCCGTAGGTCAAAATTTTTTATCAAAAATTGCTTGCTGTATAGAAACCTTTGTAGTATAGTAACTTACATCTGCTTGACAAGTTAAGCTGTGGCGGATAAAGTTGCAGGAGCTTTTAGAGAATTGATATGGAGACCGGTTTACGCGGAAAGTGGTTTTGGGTTGTTTTATTTATGCCCGCAGACAAGGGAGATTTGTTCGCAGCGAGCTGTTGGTAAGGACGAGGTAATATTATGTTAACTATAACAAAAAAAGAACTTATCGATCGAATAGCAAAAACCACACAGGCAAAAAGAGTCACCGTTAAAGGCATAATCCAGGCGTTTCTGGGCGAGATGACCGCTGAGCTGGTGAAGGGTAACCGCATCGAGTTCCGCGATTTCGGTGTCTTCGAGACCAGAAACCGCGCCTCTCGCGTCGCACAGAACCCCAAAACGCTCCAGCGGGTCGATGTGCCTGCCAAAAAGACGGTTAAGTTCAAGGTCGGGCGAATGATGAAGGATCGTCTGATTTCCTCGGCGCGCGAGTCGGCGTCAAAATAAAAACCGAAAATTTGCAGCACTTTATAAGCCCGTTTCAGTCAGTATCAACGTCAGTGTGGAGTCAATGTATGGCAGAAGGAACGGTAAAGTGGTTTAACTCAAGGAAGGGTTACGGCTTTATTGCCACACCCGACGGCAGCGACGTGTTCGTTCATTACTCAAATATCGCCAGCGAGGGCTTCAAAAACCTCGAGGAGGGCGACGCGGTAACATTCGATATCGTCCAGGGCGAAAAAGGCCCCCGCGCGGAAAACGTAGTGCCGGTTTCAGCTTCCAAACCGAAAGCCGATAGCAAATAAACAGCGGTAAGACGACTGTATTTCATCTCCCGTCCTCTGAATTCAATCTTCAGATTTTTCTTGCAAAACCACCCGGTATCTGCTATTTCAATTGTTAGGTGATGAAATTATAGGCCGTTTGGGCAATTTCCGGCTATGTTATCCGCAGAACATCAATCCGGTCTTGACTGCAACGTGCTTGTCCTGAACAAGCACTATATGGCCATCCGCATCGTCGGCGCCAGGCGGGCATTCTCTCTGCTTTGCCGCCGGCTTGCAGAGGTTGTCTCCTGCGAGGACGGCGCCTACGCCAATTACGATTTCCAGAGCTGGTGCGAGGTCAGCGAGTTCAAGCGCAATTTCGAGCCGCAAAACCATGACTGGGTCTCGACTGTCAATTTTTATGTCGCGGTGCCCAAAATCATCCGTTTGCTTTTCTACGACCGCCTGCCGCGTAGCGAGGTGAAATTCAATCGCAGGAACATCTTCGCACGAGACAAGAACCGTTGCCAGTATTGCGGAAAGAAGCAGCCTACAAGCGAATTATCGCTTGACCACGTTATCCCCAGAAGCGCAGGCGGCAAGGCCGTCTGGTCAAACATCGTCTGCGCCTGCACCAACTGCAACGTGAAAAAAGGCGGCAGGACTCCCCAGCAGGCGGGAATGACTTTAATCCAGAAGCCCGCCAAGCCGAAACATAATCCCCTAATTCACATCCATCTCGGCCACGAGCGTTACAGCAGCTGGAAACAATTCTTAGACAACGCCTACTGGTCCGTCGAGCTTAAGTAACACTGGTGCCTGCCTGCAATTTTGTCTATTGCAAGTCACGTCCTGAATTATGTCGGCGGCTAATTCTATAATGTTGAGGTATCGCACAATTCTTGAGAAGTTAATGATGGGGCCGAAAAG
>CAYLXJ010000141.1:0-3575 GCA_964387385.1 uncultured Pirellulales bacterium | reverse complement strand
A
The DNA here is from genome assembly GCA_964387385.1 of uncultured Pirellulales bacterium. Lineage (GTDB taxonomy): Bacteria > Planctomycetota > Phycisphaerae > Sedimentisphaerales > Anaerobacaceae > Fen-1362. The sequence continues at coordinate 3,574 of CAYLXJ010000141.1, read as the reverse complement.
AAACCTGCGAGCCCATGAACGAAAGCCGAAGCTGCATTCGGGTCTTTTTTCTGAAATCAACAATTCGGCTCATCAGGGCAGGCGTTAGAATTTCTCTTGCATGACGCTCGTCGTCGGCGAAGACGGCAAAGTATTTCTCAAATTCGAAATCCTCGAACCGAACAAGTTGCCCCACAGGCGCAGTCATCGACTGAAGGGCCTGACCTAATTTACCAAGGAGGTTTTCCGCGAAATCGGGCAAAACCAGCGTTTGTCCTGTGAATTGTTTGTTGATGTTGGCGACGAAAAACAGGCCGTTAAAAATCGTAATCCAGTTTTTCCGCCCCCCTTTGCCTCTTATGTAATATTCTGAAAGCACTTCAGAAAATTCAATCTCGGCATCGCCTAACCGGCCCTTTACGAGATTGCCGCCGGAGTAGCGTTCGGGCTGCTTGCGAAAAAGATTTGCCACTGAATATAAACCGCCCGAAACGAAGCTGAACGGCTCAAATTGCAGGTTCGGGTCCAAAAACCTGACGAGTTTTTCCATAACAGACATTCGAAACGCGGAACTATACTCCCGGCTCAGATACAAGGACAGCGCAGCCGTAATAATCAGCACCACAAAAAATAGAATCCCGAATGCGATATAGGATGCCTTTGGACTATTGATAACTTCATTTCGTTTAAGATAGTCCATAAAAAACACGCCCGCACAAGTCGTGACGATTGCTACTGTCGTCAGTTTTATGTGAACAACCCGACGAAGTTTCTCCAGCAAGCGCAGGTCCGAATCCAGCTCGAGCATACAATAATTTTTGAATTGCTCAATCGTTTTCATTGGCCGACACTCCTGAAATATAAAATAACCATCCTGTTTTATTATCGGTCGTTGTCCCTTCGTCTTTAATAAGATTCGGACAAATACATCTGCCGGTGAGGTGGGAGTTGCTATTGACATCGCCTTATAAGCGGGCTAAAATACCGTCCAATATGTTATTAATCAGTGGAATCTGTGTAATCTGTGGCTTGGATTAAGGAATGGTCAAAATTACATTGCCGGACGGCTCGATTATAGAAGCCGAATCCGGCATAACTGCAAAGCAACTGGCGGAAAAAATAGGCGCAGGTCTGGCAAAGGCGGCAGTCGCGGCCCGAATCGACGACCGGCTCGTTGACCTGTCAATCCCGATTAATAACGACGCTAAAGTCCAAATCATCACCTCTAAAGACACCGAAGGCCTCGATATTATGCGCCATAGCTGTGCTCACGTCATGGCCGAGGCGATTTGTAAACTCTGGCCCGCTGCGAAGCTTGTTTATGGTCCTACGGTTGAAGATGGCTTCTATTATGATATCGACCTCGATGAGCCGATTCGCCCCGGCGATTTCGAGCGCATCGAGGAAAAAATGGGCCAAATCGTCAAGGCCGACAAGCCATTCACCCGTAAGGAAATGTCCCGCTCCGAGGCACTGGCCAAACTATCCGGCGACAAATACAAGACCGACAACGTCAATCGCGCCGAAGGCGACGTAATCAGCTTTTATTCCTCCGACGATGGTTTCGAGGACCTCTGCCGGGGACCTCACGTTCCAAGCACGGGTAAAATTGGGGCGTTCAAAATAATGTCGGTCGCGGGCGCCTACTGGCACGGCGACCCGACCCAGAAGATGCTTCAGCGGGTTTACGGCACCTGCTTTAGAAACAAAAAGGAGCTCGACGAATACCTTACTCGCCTGGAAGAGGCCAAAAAACGCGACCACCGCGTTCTCGGCAGACAGTTGGACCTGTTCAGCTTCCACGACGAAGGGCCGGGCTTCGCTTTTATACACCCCAAGGGTATGCTCATCTGGAACGCGATTGTTGATTTCTGGCGGGGCCTGCACAAGCGATACAACTACGAGGAAATCAAAACGCCCATTATTCTCAACAGGGACCTGTGGCTCAAGTCCGGCCACTGGGACCATTACAAGGAAAATATGTATTTTACGCGTTTCGACGACGCTGATTATGCGATTAAGCCGATGAATTGCCCCGGCGGATGTCTCGTCTATAAGACCCGCAAACACTCATACCGCGAGTTTCCCCTTCGCGTGGCCGAACTTGGAATGGTCCATCGCCACGAAGCAAGCGGCGTTATTCACGGCCTTTTCCGCGTCCGCCAGTTTATACAGGATGATGCCCATATCTTCTGCACGCCGGAACAGATTGAATCAGAAATTATCGGCGTAATAAAGCTCGTTTTCGAAATATATAAGGCGTTCGGCTTTGAGGATTTTCACGTGGAACTTTCCACCAAGCCCGAAAATCATATCGGTTCAGACGAAATTTGGGAAATCGCCACCAACGCTCTCAAGGTTGCTCTTGACCACCAGAATATCAAGTATCAAATCAACGAGGGCGACGGCGCATTTTACGGCCCCAAAATCGATTTCCACATCGAGGACTGCCTCAAGCGCTCGTGGCAGTTGGGCACTATTCAGCTCGATTTCTCGATGCCGGAACGTTTCGGACTTGTTTATACCGATAAAGATAACACCGAAAAAACCCCCGTTATGATTCATCGGGCAATCCTCGGCTCATTCGAGCGGTTTATCGGTATTCTCATCGAGCATTACGGAGCCGAATTCCCATTGTGGCTTGCGCCCGAACAAGCCCGGCTGCTGCCGATAAGTGAAAAAACCAACGATTACGCGCAGGCCGTCGAGACAAAACTCAAGGCGCAGGGACTTCGCGTATCGTCCGATTTAAGCGACGAAAAAATTGGCGCTAAAATTGCCAAAGCACATACCGATAAATTGCCGTATATGCTTGTTGTCGGTCCTAAAGAAGCGCAATCCGATTCCGTAAACGTCAGGATTCGCGGCGCTCAGGAAACAAAAACCGTGCAAACCGGCGAATTTCTGAATATAGCTATTAAGAAAATCGCCGATAAACAGATAGGATTGGCTTTGTAGGCCGTTAGGTTTTAAAAAACAATTTTATGGTTTTTAAGAAAGGTTTAAGTGCGTGATAGTAAAAGTTAAGGGTCTGAGGATAAACGCCGGCATCAGGGTCGCAAAGGTGCGACTAATTGATGAAAATAACAATCAGGTGGGAATCGTTGACAGGGATTTTGCCCTGACAAAGGCCCGTGAGGCGGGGCTGGATTTGGTCGAGGTTTCGCCCAACAGCGAACCGCCCGTCTGCCGCGTGATGGATTACGGCAAATGGGTCTATGAGCAGAAACGCAAGATTCGCGAGGCCCGCAAGAAATCGCATCACGCCGGCTCATTAAAGGAGATTCGCCTCAGACCCGAAACCGACCAGCACGATATTGGCATAAAGGTCAACCACGCCCGCGAATTCATCGAAAAAGGCCACAAGGTGCAGTTCACGCTTGTCTTTAGGGGCAGGCAGCTCGCGCATCAGGACAAGGGCCGCGAGCTTCTTAATAAAATCACAGAGTCGATGGCCGACATCGCCAAAGTTGACCAGTCCGACCGCCTGATGGGTAAACGAATGATTCTGGTTGTTGCTCCAAAATAAAACCTCCGAAAGCTGCCAAATCATAAATCAGGGTGTTGACCTGCCGAGGGAAATACTGTATCCTTC
>CAYLXJ010000140.1:0-6520 GCA_964387385.1 uncultured Pirellulales bacterium | reverse complement strand
CGGCTCACCCTGCGGCAAATTGGACCAGATTATGATACTCTTTGCCCGCGAGGGCTTCGGCACATATTATAATCCTAAAAACCGCAAGGTCGAATATGTCAAATTAGGCAAAAAGGCAGCCAAATTCGCAATCATTGTTATGGATACAGGCACAGTCCGTCCCGGCCTTGAGAAATCTACCTACAAAATAAGAAGGGCTGAATGTGAACAGCTCGTCTCAATTCTACAGAAGGCTGGCTTTAAAATCTCCTGTCTGGCCGATATTCAAACAGAAGCCCTTTACGAAAGGATATTAGCACAATTCTCAGGCCCATACCCTGATTTATGTGACAGGTTCAGGTATATTTTCGCAGCCCAGAAGCGATTTTATGAGATGCTTGATGCCTGGAAAAGGGGTGATGTTGAGAAGGTTGGCGAGATTTTTCGAGCCGATGGTATCGGCTTACGAGACGAATACAAAATCTCCGGCTCAGAGCTTGAGACGATGTGCGATATCGTTAGAACCGTCCCTGGCGTTTTAGGCGAGCGAATGTTAGGCGGCGGTGACAAAGGCGCCGCAGGCGCATTGGTCAAGGCCGCAAGCGTCAACGCCCTCAAAAAAGCCGTCGATTCCGCCTACCCCCGCAGTCGCCCCGATTACGCCGACAAATACGCTGTCCATGTCTGCAAAGTCGTCGATGGCGTCCGACTCTACGAAGACTTAATTTGAACATTTTTTTAGAAAAATGGTTGTATTGTAATGTTGCATAAGTTATAATTAGCATATGCCAATAACTAACAGGGTAGTGGATATAAGGCCTATCGGGATAATACATACTCCTTTTAAGGCGAAACAAAAGACTCCGGTTCAGCCGGTTAAATCAAAAAGTATCGGGCGGATCGAGGTTTTTGGTAAATTTGCGCCGGGGCTTAAGGACATTCCCGGCTTTTCGCATATTATCCTTATCTACCGCTTCCATAAGTCGAAAAATTATAAACTCCTGGTCAAGCCGTTTCTCGATAACAGGGAACACGGCGTTTTCTCAACGAGATACCCCGCAAGGCCGAACCAAATTGGGATTTCGGTTGTTCGGCTGTTGAGACAGAAGGGAAATGTTCTGTTTGTAAAAGGAATCGACGTTCTCGATGGGACGCCCTTATTGGATATCAAGCCATACGTTCCGGATTTCGATTTGGCCAAAAAGGTAAGAATCGGCTGGTTGAGAGGAAGGTTGTAAAATCGATGCCCCGACCATGTAAATGCAGGCGAGTTTGCTGTGAACCGCAGGCGAATTATTTTAAGCCCCGAAGAATACCGCTTTCGCAACTGCAGGAGGTTGTTTTAACGCTCGATGAGTTTGAGGCGCTGCGCCTGGCAGACATCGAGGGGCTTTATCAGGAAGATGCGGCGAAAAAAATGAACGTTTCAAGGCAGACCTTCGGCAATATTATCGCGGCCGCTCATAAGAAGGTTGCGGATGCGATAATCAACGCGAGGGCAATAAAAATCAAAGGAGGTGTTGTCACAATGACGCAGAACAAAATGAGATTATGTATTCCAACAACCACGAACGACGGCAAAACGGCTGCCGTGCACGGCCATTTCGGAAGTGCTCCGTTTTTTACGATTTACGATACGGCCACGGGCGACGCGGAGGTTGTCGAAAATGCGAATCAGCATCATTCGCACGGAACATGCCACCCGATGAGCGCTTTGGCGGGCAGGAAAATCGATGCTGTGGTTTGTGCCGGTATGGGCGCAAGGGCCGTTGGAAAACTTAACGAGGGCGGTATTAAAGTTTACACAGCCGCTTCGGGAACAGTGGCCGATGTGGCAGGGCAATTTCTAAAAGGCGGGCTTGAGGAAATCACCGCGGAAAACGCCTGTGCTCAGCATCACTGTCATTAAAACCCGCGACCCGATTTTGCGGTTCGTGGCAAAGCTTACCACAGGCCGAAGAATACGCTGTCCACGTCTGCAAAGTCGTTGATAGCGTCCGATTCTACGAAAACATCCTTTAATCAGTAGTTGTTTTCGAAGCAGATTACTTCGTGTGGACGACTTCTAAGCGTTCCAACCTGGTTTCTCGCCCGATTTTTTGCACGCTCTGCGCCTTGTCGTAGCTTTCCATAAGCAGCTTGTAGTTCGGCAGCAAATCCACCATAATCGCCGCGAACTGCATTGCGTCCGCCCTGTTCCACGTGCCCATTATTTCAGCCAGGACGGCAAACGTGTCGATTGGCATAGCTCCTGCCTGGACCACGCGGGCAAGTGTTATATCGGTTGCCATTTTTGACCAGTTGCCCGACGCGTCGATTATTGTAAAGACCTTGTAGCCGTGCACAAGTGCGCTCAGTGCGGGAAATGCCATGCATACGCTTGTGAGCGTGCCTGCCAAAAGAAGCGTCTTGCGTTTGGTTGCCTCGATGGCCTTCACCCACGCTGGATTGTCCCAGGCGTTGATTTGTCCGGTCCGCGGAATATAAACGGCATCCGGATTGTACTGATGAATTTCGGGGATGAGGGGGCCGTTCGGGCCGTCGGGGACCGACGCGGTGGTGAAGGTGGGAATTTTGCCGAGATGGGCTACTTTTGCAAGCACACACACATTTGTGCGAAGCTCCGTCAGTTCAATGTCTTTGACCACCTGGAAGAGTCCGCTCTGATGGTCAATAAGGCACAGAACGGCGTCCTTAGCGTCAATCATCCATTTATTGAATCCGGCCATAGTTTGCTCCTTAAATGTCTTTTATTTTTTGTCTTACGGTTTTGTCTCGCTTTTTAAAAGTGACTAAACTTGTTTATACAATTTGGGAAAAAAGGAAAATAGGCAGTTTGCTTAATCTGGGCAAGTTAAATACTTATGAAAAAAGCGTCAACCCCCTTTATTCCAAGTTCTGCTTTTGTCTTGACTTATACCGCTGACGTGAGTAACTTGTGCAAAATTGGAAAACGTTTCAACATTAAGGAAATTATGATTGAGAGGAATGTAAAATGGCAGCCAGGTATTTGTGTTCAGGATTGCTTTTAGTGATGGTTTTGTCAATAGGGCAGGCTTATGGCGGGAACAATCTGGTTGAAAACCCCGGCTTTGAAAACGGGACAAAGGGCTGGACGGACAGGACCTGCAAAATTGAGGCGGTAACGGCGCCGGTGCACAGCGGTTCAGGAAGCGTGAAGGTTTTCGGCAGGACCGAGACCTGGCAGGGTGTGAAGCAGTCGCTTCTGGGCAAGATGTCGAACGGCAAGACATACAAATTTTCCGGCTGGGTCCGGCTGGAAGGGGCCGGTATGGACACGGTGACCTTATCCATTGAGCAGACAGACGATACAGGAACAAAATATGTCAATATAAACAGTAACACCGTTGATAATAGTGAGTGGGTGGAATTGTCGGGCGAATTTACGCTGGAAGCATCAGGCGAACTCAAGACGCTGGATATTTATTTCGAAGGCCCCGCGGTGGACGTTAACTTTTTTGTCGATGACGTAAGTGTTACAGGCGAATCAGAAGCGGAAAAGACGGAGCCAAACGCACCAGCAGCGAATATTGCAGAAAGTTCTTACAGGACGGGGCATAAAGAAATAGCGATTATTGCGGGGCGTGAAGCAGCATTCGTCAGACAGTAAAGTTAATTTTTAGAAATGAGAATTTATGAAGGCCGGGTAATAAATGCCCGGCCTTTTGTTTTGGCGCAAACCCTGATTTGTCCCGGTTGTCCGGACAGGACACTTGCCCGTTAAGCAATAATCGGGATATAATTAAGTATTATGCTTATTTATCCGGTCGTGATACCACATACCATTAGAAAAAATGAGCACGTTTAACGCCTGGAAGACCGGAATGGGTATTGCGGAAGGTATTTTGTTTACCGATTTTTATGAGCTGACGATGGCTCAGTTCTACTACAGGACAGGGCTTTATGAAAGCCATGCCCAGTTCGATTACTTTTTTCGCAATTATCCGGACTACGGCTCGCACAAGGCGGGGTACTGCATTAACGCCGGATTAGAATGGCTGATTGAGTGGATGCAAAGGTCACGATTCGGCGATGAGGAAATTGAATTGCTGCGTGGGCAAAAGGGACGTGGAGGAAAATCCATTTTCGATGATGATTTTTTAAAGTGGCTGCGAAAAAACGGAACATTTGACGGGATATGCATAAAAGCGATACCAGAAGGAAGAGTCATTCACCCGAATGTCCCGATTGTGCAGGCGCATGGGCCTCTGGTGATGGCACAGATTCTGGAATCTTCGCTTCTTAATAATCTTAACTATCAGACGCTGATAGCGACCAAGGCAAGCAGGGTAAGACAGGCGGGCTATGGGAACCTTATTATTGAGTTCGGTCTGCGGAGGGGGCATCATACGGGTGTAAACGCGGGGACAAGAGCGGCGTTAATCGGAGGGGCGGATTTTTCTTCCAATACAGGTATATCCTGTGTTCTGGGCTGTCCCCCCAAAGGAACGCACGCACATAGTATGGTGCAGATATTTATGGCGATGGGGCAGACCGAGATTGACGCATTTCGCGCTTACAGTGAAGTATATCCCGATGATTGCTTGCTTCTTGTCGATACGGTTGACACCTTGCAAAGCGGCATTCCGAACGCAATAAGGATTTTTGAGGAATTGAGGAACAAGGGCCATAAGCCGGCGGGAATCCGGCTTGATTCGGGCGATTTGGCGCATCTTTGCATTAAGGCAGCAAAAATGCTCAACGACGCGGGTTTCGAGGACACGACAATCGTGCTTTCAAATACGCTCGATGAACTGGTCATCTGGCAAATCATCGAACAGATTAAAAAAGAAGCGCCTGACGAGGGACTTGACGCTGATAGTATTATCCGGCGATTGTCTTATGGCGTGGGGACGCGTCTTATAACATCGGAAGGGGACTCGTCGCTGGATGGGGTTTATAAGCTGGCGGCAGTCGAAAGGGACGGGAAGTGGCAGCCGGCAATCAAGGTCTCGGAGACGCCGTTAAAAACGATAAATCCGGGGCTTAAAAAGGTTTGGCGCATTTATAACGACCGCAACAAGGCGACTGCTGATTTGCTTGGCCTTATAGATGAAAAGCCCCAGGAACAAGAGATGCTAAAATTGCGTCACCCTACTGAAAGCGCAGCCACTCGCACATTGACCAAAAAACAGATAACGCGAGTTGAGCCGCTTCTTGTCGATGTTTTGAAGGAGGGGAAATTGTGCCGAGAGCTGCCGACATTGGCGGAAATCAGGAAATTGCGTGACGCCGATTTGGGCAAGCTCGACGAGGGTGTTAAGCGATTGATTAATCCGCACATATACCACGTATCTATTACGGAAAAATTGTGGGACTTAAAACAGGACCTGATTCGTTTCTGGCGAGGATGATTTTATATTGCGTTCATATTTTTTGATTGTATGATTGTTCCAGTGTCGTATAAGAAATATAGCGAGAGAAATATATTGAATGGCTGAGAAGGCGCAAGCGACTAAAAAGCCGGCGCAATTACTGCTCAAGCAGAAGATAATGAGAAGGGTACTGCTTGCGCTTATGCCCTGTGTAGCGGGAAGCGTTTATTATTTCGGCTGGCGGTGCCTGTTTCTGGTGATTTGCTCATGGCTGACGGGTTTTATTGTCGAGTTTATTTTTACGAGACACAGGGGTGAACCGGTAACTGAGGCGGTTTTTGTAACATCGACCATATTTGCCCTGATTATGCCGCCCACGGTCCCCGTCCACGTGGTAATTATCGGCGTTGCGTTTGCCGTGATGTTCGCAAAGGAGGTTTTTGGGGGTTATAGATACAACATATTTAATCCCGCTATGGCGGGGCGGTGCTTTGTTTATATCTGTTTTCCCGTCGCGCTGACGGGCGTATGGTCTGCGCCGGCACAGGGATTATGGGGCGGCTTGAAACAATGGACAACCGCAACGACGCCTGACGCAATTACAGGCGCAACGCCATTGGCATATTTTAAATCGGGTCAACTTGTCGAGAACCACTCTAAAGAAAGCGGCGAAGTTAAGGAAATCCCTTTCGAAATAAAAGAAGGCGGGCAGTTTTATATAAAGAAAACGGTTTTGTTCAAGTTTCTGGCCGTCGGCAGAATCAGCGGGACGATGGGCGTTACAAGCGCGATACTGATTATCATCGGCGGGCTGTACCTGTATATTACGAGGACCGCAAGCCGAGGTATCATTTTGTCATTGATAATAAGCTATGCCGTTCTCAATCAGGTTTTATATATTTTCGACGTCAAGCCCGTCCAGGATGCGGTAACGGCTTTGTTAGGCGGCGGATTTCTTTTTGGGGCGTTTTTTATGGCGACCGACCCCATAAGCGCGCCGAGGACGGAGGCGGCGAAAATAATTTACGGAATAATCATTGCCATTTTCACGGTGGTCATACGCAATTTTTCGATTTTCAATGGCGGACTTATGTTCTCGATACTAATCGGCAATATGTTCGCGCCGCTCCTGGACGTTTTAGTCCAGAGCTTCAAAAAAGGCGCCATCGTGAAAGGGCATAGTTGATGCGGGAAAAGCGCTGGTA
>CAYLXJ010000139.1:0-6558 GCA_964387385.1 uncultured Pirellulales bacterium | reverse complement strand
GTCGGCCACCTCCTGCCTTGCGGCTTTTCGATAGCGCATATATCTGATGACAAGTTTTATATAATCGGCGGCTGAAGCGGGCAGATTTTCAAGATTGAATCTAATGCGGCGAAGATGTAATAACCAAAAACCAATTAGTCCTCCAAGAGCACCGACAGCAAGCATTATCGAACCCAAAGGAAGCATTATTGCGGTTCGAATTAGCCAAAAGACGGCAAGACACTCAAGGAAAAGCCCCGCGACCAATCCCGCCAGAATTCCTGATAATATTACTTTAAGCTTCATAGGGAATCTTTTAAAGCGTTGTTATTATGCCGGTTTGAGAGCGCCGCCGAAGACGAAATCGAGGCCGGTTTGCAGCCGGCGCAGTTGTTCGGTCTGGGCGGACAGGTATTCTTTGCCTTTGCTTGTTATCGAGTAGTAGCGTCTTTTTCGGCCTGATTTTGTTTGTTCGAGGCGTGCCCGGACGAGTTGTTTGGCTTCGAGGTTGTAGAGCAGGGGGTAGAGCGTGCCTTTGCCGAGGGTGAGGATATCGGAGCTGCGTTTTTCGATTGTCTCTGCCAGCTCATAGCCATACATTTCGCCGCGGGAGAGGATTTGAAGCACGACGACGGGCGCTATACCTTTCAACAACTGACTTTCAAATTTCATAAATGCCTCCTTTATTGTCAGAAAATGGTGAGCACTCGTCTCGGCGAAGGCGCTGATATGTTCATAGGTTCAACAAGGACGCCGAGCCGTAGCCGGACAGCACACCCTATAAGACATTATCTTACAATACATATTATGTATTGCATAGTATGCAATGTCAAGTAAAATTTTGTAAAAAAGAATAAATTTTTTTACCACGAAGGCACAAAAGGCAGAGGACAGAAGACGGGGAGGCAGTTTTGCGCCAAACGGCACTGCCATACTGACGGTGGGCAGGCGGCTGGGGCAAACATAATCTATTGAATATACAAGGACTTATGGCGAAGAACGGCGTTTTGTGGCATTAGATTGAGGCAGGGGAGGGATGTAACAGGAACGGGGACAAAATTTTTGCTAAATTGTTGTTGACAGTGGGGACGGCTTTTGGTATTTTGTCGTCCTAACAATCGCCGAAGGCATTGGCACATTCCGTGCCTTTACACAGTATGTCCGGCGGTGTCACGGCATATCTCAAAGTCCACCGTGCTCAAATTAACAGGGATGGAGGTGTATATCCGCCGCAGGCGGACAAGTTTTCGAATTCCGCCGGAAGACGTGTGGTTTTCCGGAATGATAAGATAAAACATTATGGTTTGGGGTTTAAGGAGAAAAAAGAATGTTGAGTGGAATGTTCAGAATGGCATTAATCACAGCGGTCCTTGGATTGTTTACAGCATCGGCGGTATTGGCCGAGGACGCACCGACCGAGCCGAAAAAGGTAACAGTAACGGGCGTAGTAACCGTTACAAAGGACGATGCGGGTGCGATAACATCAGTGATGGTGACTTCCAGAGACGCGGCATACAGCATTACGCTCGACGAGAACGGCAAGAAGCTGGCGGAACTGGCCGGCAAAGAGGTCGAGGTAACAGGCGTTGTTACCGAGAAAGACGGCGTAAAGATGATAACAGTGGAAAGCTTTAAGGAAGTGCAGAAACCGGCGGCATAACCAAGCTGGCGGATTTTAAGATATGAGCCGTCGCGGAGACCCCGCGGCGGCTTCATTTTTTGACGCGGTGTGTGGCGGAAACGCCGGATACGACTGTAGCAATAAGCATAATTATGAAAGTAATGAGTGTAAACCAGTGCCCCCAGGTTGCTGTTCGAACGTGGGCGGCCTTGACGAGGATGGTGCCGATAGTGAAGGACTGGATGAGCATTTTGATTTTACCGGAGGCAACGGCCCTGAAGTCGATGCCTTTTGCCTCGGCGGCGTGGCGCAATATAGTGACGTAGCCCTCTCTTGCGATGAGGACGGCGGCAATAAACCAGCGGACAAGTTGCATTGACGTCTGAGACCAGTTAAAAAGAAATTCTGGCTGGCCGACGACTGCGAAGCAGACAAACGTGCCGCAGACGAGGACTTTATCGACGAGGGGGTCGAGCATGCGGCCGAATTTGCTTGCGACGTTGAGTTTTCTGGCGACGGGGCCGTCAACCACGTCTGTAAGACCGGCGATAACGAAAATGACGAAAGCGGTATCTATAAACAGGGGTTTATTCTCAACTTGCGGCAGATAAAGCAGCATAGCGAGAAACAGGACCGACAGGACGAGCCGACCGAACGTCAATATATTGGGGACTTGTTTTAGCATAGCAGAAAGTTTACTTTTCTATCCCTATAATTCAACACTAAATTCGCCTGCATAACAAATCGTAGTCACGGGTTGAGGCGACTTTTGCTTTGATGAAATCACCCGCGTCGGCTGAGCTATTGTTAATAATGCATACGGGGTCGATTTGAGGGGCCTGGCCGAAGAAGCGTCCGGTTGCGGTATGGCCTTTTTCGATTTTATCGATTAGGCAGGTAAGCGTTTGGCCGATGCGGGCTTTGTTTTTCTCGAAAGCGATTTTCTGCTGTGCGAGCATAAGACGGTCGAGACGCTGCTGCTTGACGCGGTCGGGGATTTGTTGGGGGAGTTTGGCAGCAGGAGTCCTTTCTTCGGGGTAGAATGTAAAGCAGCCGAGGTTATCGAATCTCGCCCATTCAATAAAATTGAGCAGCTCATCGAAATGCCTGTCCGTTTCGCCGGGGAAGCCCACGATAAACGTTGTTCGCAGAACACAATGAGGTAATTTTCGCCTGAGCTTTTCGATTAGTCGGACAATTTTATCTTTGGAGTGCGGACGGCGCATCGCCTTGAGAATTTGGGGATTTATGTGCTGAAGCGGAATATCGAAGTAAGGAAGAATTTTTTCGCAATCGCTGACGGTTTCAATCAAGCGGTCAGTAACTCCTGTCGGATACAGGTAAAGCAGGCGAATCCAGCGGAGGCGCGGGATTTTTGAAAGTTCGACGAGCAAGCTGGGCAGCGCATCTTTAATTTTGAGGTCATTACCGTATGTGGTTATGTCCTGGCCTATGATATTCAGTTCGACTGTGCCGGAATGGACGAGACGCAAGGCCTCATCGAGGATGAGCTGTTCTGATTTGCTTCGTGCCTTACCTCTGATGGCGGGGATTGTGCAGAAGGAGCAGTTTCGGCTGCATCCTTCGCAGATTTTAAGATAAGCGTAGTGCTGAGGCGTGATTCGCAGGCGGATTCGGTCGTCAAAAAGAGAATTGAAGCCGGGTGTTATAAGCTCTATGTGTTTGTCAGCGGCGAGGCATTTTTCGAGGACTGGGACGATATCGTCGCTGTGTTCGAGGCCGAGGACGGCGTCGATTTCGCCGACCTCATTGAGAAGTTCCTTACCTGCTCGCTGGGGCAGACAGCCGGCGACGATGATTTTTTTTACATTGCCCTTTCGCTTTTGAACGACAGCCCGATGTATCGCGTCATAGGCCTCGATTTTGGCGGGAGCGATGAAGCCGCAGGTATTAATAACAACGGCATCGGCGTTATCAGCATCATCAGTAATTATAAAGCCCGCCTGGGCGATTTGAGCAAGCATACGTTCGCTATCGACAAGATTTTTGGGACAGCCGAGAGCGATAAAGCCGATTGTAACCTGATTTTTATTTTTATTTGCGGTCATTGGCCGATATAATAAGATGTTTGAAAAAGTTTACAAGGATGTTATACTGCAATAGCTGGTTTTATGTTTTAGAAATCCCGATATGTCGGGATGGAGGGCTGAATATGGATGAATTTAAGGTTAGTAAGCCGGGCGACGCTGACAAGCCGATTCCTTTCGATGACGGCGGAGTGGGTGTTTCTCATTCGCCTTTGAATCTTGGCGGAAGCTCCGGACCCGCGCCACCGGAAGTTACGGCGCCGCCTGTGCGTCCAGTCGGAGGCGACGCAATTAAAAAAGTGAGCTGGCCGGACCGGATAACGGGCGTAAAGACGTTTTATACCAAGCTGCACCCCGGCGCGATTGAGTTTCTCGATGAGTCGGTATGCAACTGGCTTAGGGACAATCCCGGCGTCAACATAAAGCATACGAATATCGCCATTGGCGACGTCGCGGCGAAAAAGACCGAGCCGAACATCATACTGACGGTCTGGTATTGATTTTTCAGGTACCAGTTTGACAAACGTTTAAAATTAAGATATATTAATTAAGTTCACTAGGGGTGGTTTGCAAGCGAACCTGAGAGCAGACCCTTTGAACCTGAACAGGATGATACCTGCGTAGGGAAGTGAAAAAACACTGACTCGCACAGACGTTAACACTGACTGAAATCGCTTCCCAAAGGAAAGAAGCGATTTTTTTTATTTTTGAGTGATGGAGAAATGGCGACACAATTAGAAATTGCGAGGTCGGGGCGAATTAGCGATGAAATGAAGTTTATCGCTAAGGCGGAAAGTATTGATGCGGAGGTTGTGCGCACGGAGGCGGCGGCAGGGCGGTTAGTAATACCGGCCAACAGGATTCATTTGAAAAGAAATCTCAAGCCGGTCGGTATAGGGCGGGCGCTTCGGACCAAGGTCAACGCCAATATCGGGGTAAGCAGCGTTCGCAGCACGGTTGAGCAGGAGCTTGAGAAGATGCGAGTCGCGATTGAGGCGGGCGCGGATGCGATTATGGATTTGAGCACGGGCGGGGATTTGGACGAGATACGGGAGGCGTTATTAGCTCAGTGTGCGGTTGCGTTCGGGACTGTGCCGATTTACCAGATGGTTTCGGGCAGGTCGATAGATGAAGTGAGCGAAAAGCATATACTGGAAGTATTTGAAAAACAGGCGAAACAGGGGGTTGATTTTTTCACAATACACGCGGGCGTGCTGAAAGAATTTCTGCCGATGGCTGGCAGGCGCATAATGGGGATAGTCAGCAGGGGGGGAGCATTATTGGCGGAGTGGATGCTATATCATCAGAGGCAAAATCCACTGTATGAGATGTTCGATGAATTATGCGAGCTGATGAGGGAATATGACGTTTGTTTTTCGTTAGGTGACGGATTGCGGCCAGGGTGCATTGCGGACGCGACTGATGAGGCGCAAATAGCGGAATTGCGGGCGTTGGGGGAATTAACGCAGCGGGCAAAGGAAGCGGGCTGTCAGGTTATGGTAGAGGGGCCGGGGCACGTGCCGTTTGACCAGATAGAATACAATATGAAGGTCCAGCAGGAGATTTGTCATAATGCGCCATTTTATGTTCTTGGGCCTGTTGTTACTGATATAGCGGCGGGATATGACCATATCACTTCGGCGATAGGGGGGACGGCTGCAGCTTATTACGGGGCTTCTTTTTTATGTTACGTTACACCGACTGAACATTTGGGGCTGCCCGGCGCAGCGGATGTGCGTGCGGGCGTAATAGCGGCCCGAATAGCGGCTCACGCAGGCGATGTTGCGAGAGGATTTGCAGGTGCAGCCGAAATGGATAAACGGCTGAGTATCGCACGGGCGAATCTCGACTGGGACTCGCATATTGCGCAGACGCTTGACCCGAAGACGGCAAAAAAAATGCACGACGAGGCCTGTGAGGGAATCGCTGACGGCGGAGCGGAGGCCGATTACTGCTCGATGTGCGGAAAACAGTGGTGCAGCGTGAGAATTAACAGGGAAATCAGGGAGAAATTAAAAACGGGAGAAGAATTAAAAACTGAAAAGGAATCGTGAAGGGACTCACGGGCGAGATGAGAGGGCAAGGATTAAGTATTGTTTTGACGGCGATTCTGCTCAACGGGATTTGCCTTGGTTTCGAGGACGAGGGGTTTCAGTGGTGGAGCACAGTCGGCGGGTCGTTTGGCATTGCGAAGAACTGGAAGGGCACGTACGAGCAGGAAATCCGGATGGGCGACGACGGCGGGAATTTTTATTACGAGCATACAGACGCGGGTTTTGTATATTCGGGGCTGGCGAAATGGCTGGACGTCGGCGCTAATTTCAGATACATAAGCGAGAAAAACGACGAAAATGGCTGGGTGCAGGAAAACAGGCCCCATTTGAACGCGACGCTTAAGGGCCGTATGTTCGGGCTTTCAGTCAGCGACAGAAACAGGATAGAATACAGGGACAGGGAAGAAGAAAAAGACGTCTGGCGATACCAGAACAAGCTGACGGTGACATTTCCTTTTGAGCTGACGGCCCTGAAGCTAAAACCATACGTAGCTGACTCGATTTTTATAACGTTGAACGACGACAACATTGACGAAAACCGCGTTTATTCAGGATTTATCTGCGGCCTGACAGAATGGCTTGACCTTGATTTATATTTTATGTGGGATACAAGCAGGTCGGACGGGGAGTGGAAGGACATAAAGGTGCTGGGGACATCCTTTAAATTAAGGTTTTAAGATGCTATGTTTTCATCGAGTCGAGCTCGAGGAAGGCGACGGGTGCAAAGATAAAGACGGGAAGCCACGCCCAAAGCTCAGGTACAACTATTCCGAATAATTCCTCAGTGGCAAGCAGCTTGCATACGAAGCCGACTATCAGTGAGGCGGCGGTGATGGCGAAGCTGACTGCAACGGCC
>CAYLXJ010000138.1:5670-6592 GCA_964387385.1 uncultured Pirellulales bacterium | reverse complement strand
TTCTCGATTATCGGCTGTCCGTTACTTTTACAAATTCCGACCGGTCCTGCACCGTGCCGGGCTTTTACGCCGCAGACGGAAATGCTGCTCAAACTGGCGCCGATGCCGGAAACAAATGGCGAGTCCACTTTACCCCCGACCGCACGGGATTGTGGTCCTTTCGGGTTTCGTTTCGCACAGGCCCTGATATCGCAATATCAGCCGACCCTAACGCCGGTACAGCCGGTTCGATTGACGGCTTAACAGGAACTTTTAAGATTGCCCCGACGGATAAGAAACCGCCTGACCATCGCTCAAAAGGTATGCTTCACTACGTCGGCAAACACTACTTGCAGTTCGCCGAGACAGGCGAGTATTTTCTGAAAGCCGGCGCTGACAGCCCAGAAAATTTCCTCGCATACGCCGATTTTGACGGCACTTTCGATACTGAAGACCTGAAACGTTCCGGAGAGGCGGCAGGCGAAAAATTCATTCACGAGTATAAGCCGCACATCAGAGATTGGTGCGATGGCAACCCCGTATGGAAGGACAACAAAGGCAAAAGCATTATCGGCGCATTGAATTATCTCGCGTCGAGGGGAGTTAACAGCGTCTATTTTATAACTTACAACCTCGACGGAGGCGACGGCAAAGACGTCTGGCCCTGGACAGAGCCGAATGAAAGGTTCCGCTTCGATTGCAGCAAGTTAGACCAGTGGGAAATAGTTTTTTCATATATGGACAAACTCGGCATAATGCTGCACGTTTTGACCCAGGAAACAGAAAACGACCAGGGTCTCGACAAAGGCGAGCTTGGCATCCAGCGAAAACTTTATTACCGTGAGCTGATAGCCCGCTTCGCCCATCATCCTGCCCTTCAGTGGAACCTCGGCGAGGAAAATACAAACACCCATCAGCAGCGGTGCGACTTCGCTAAATATAT
>CAYLXJ010000138.1:0-5660 GCA_964387385.1 uncultured Pirellulales bacterium | reverse complement strand
CGACCTTGACCCATACGACCACCCGATAGTTGTGCATACCTTCCCCGGCCAGTACGACAGGATTTATAAGCCGCTTTTGAATTTCGAGAGTTTCGAAGGCCCGTCGCTTCAGATGGGCGATGTCAACAGAACGCACGTCGAGACCCTCAAATGGGTCAAATTGTCGGACGAGGGCATGAAATGGGTAGTGTGTCTCGATGAAATAGGCCCCGCCGATATCGGTATAATGCCCGATGAAAATGACTACTGGCACGACAAACCTCGAAAATACGCCTTGTGGGCAAACCTGATGGCCGGAGGTGCCGGCTGCGAATGGTACTTCGGCTACAAATACCCCAACAACGACCTGAACTGCGAGGACTTCCGAAGCAGGGAGAATATGTGGGAATTGACACGCTATGCCGTCGAGTTCTTCAGGACGCATCTGCCGTTTCATGAATTGACGCCCAACGACCGGCTGGTCTCAAGCGGCTGGTGTCTGGCCAAGCAAGGCGAGATTTACTGCGTTTACCTGCCTCAGGGAAGCAACTCGAAAATACAGTTGGCAGAGGGAACCTACTCCGTAAGGTGGTTTAATCCCCGTAAAGGCGGCGCACTTGCCGCGGGGTCGGTTCAGGAAATCACCGGGCATGGAGAGGCCCTTGTCGGCGAGCCGCCGGATGAGCCGGAAAAGGACTGGATTATTCTTATTAAAATTAAAAAATAGACGTGAAAAAGGCCGGCAATTAAGTTATTATATTGGATTCCTTAAAAACCAACGAATTAGAAACAAAACTTGAAAGGAGCTTATAAATGGCAGCAGGTAAAAAATCATTACATAGTATTTGCAGATGGACCTTCAACCCCGGCAAGGGCGGCTTTGTTCCGGGCGATATTAGACCTGAGTGGGGCGGCAAATTCGGCACCCCCGAAATGATTGAATTAGTCGCTAAAAAGATACGCCCGAATGTGCCCGACAACGTCGAATTGGGTATCGAGATGCATTATGACGCTGAGGTCGATGATAAAAACGCTTCGGCAGTCGCCGATGCTCTGGTGAGCAACAAATTACACCTCGCTATGATAACCCCCGGCGCGCACAGCCATTTCGCTTACGGCGGCATCGCCTCGCTCGACCCCAACGAGAGAAAGGCCGCGGAAGCATTGGGCACGAAAACCGTCGATTTGGCATACGGCACGCTGAAAAAGGCCTGGCACCCAGACATAAATAAGGCGCCCGCTTTTGTAATCTGGAATGGCTCATTCGGTTACGATATCGCCACGGTAGCCGTCAGGCAAATGTATCAGAACCTCAAGGAAAGCGTCGCCGGCCTGTGCAAATACGAGCAGAAAAAAGGCGGCAACCTGCACATCGGTTTCGAGCCCAAACCAAACGAGGGACACCCCGCCATGCTTATCCCGACGGTCGCAAGCGCAATTGCATTCTGGAACAAAATCGAGAAGGAGTTCGGCGTTTCGAGCAAAAACAAGGGCGTCAACAAGGAATTCGGCCATTCGGAAATGATTGGCCTCGACCACGTTTACGACACTGTCGAGGAACTCGACAACGCTATGATGGTGCATATGCACCTCAACAGCCAGGGCTACAACGACGGCATCATCCTCGGCGGCCCCGGCAAATACGATATCGACCATGGCACGAGAATCAACGGTATGAATATCGCCATCGCCGGACTTATTCAGCAGGCCGGCTATGCACGCTGGAAGGGCCACGATATGCAGACCCGCGCCTACGACAACACCGAGCAGGGCATCGACCGCGTCGTAAGAAGCGTCCTTAGCTGGGAGGCCTGCGCGAAGGCCGCTGAAGAGCTTGATACAAAAGCCCTTATGGCCGCCCTTGTCAAACGCCAGACCGCAAAGGCCGAGGATATGATGCGTGCCGCCGTCGTCGCAGCTCAGACGCATTTCGACAAGATGTATAAATAATCGAGTTGGTGTTTTTGAAAACGAAATTTTTAAGGAGATAAAAATGCTCCGTAAAAGAACGTGCGCACTTACTAATTTGATTTTGATAGCGATTCTCGGATTTGTTCTGGTCGCCGCTTCCTGCAAGAAAAGTCCCACACAGGCGCCGCCGAAAGAAACACCCCCTGCCGCAGAGCCGGCCCCGGCAGCCGAGCCGCAACAGCCCGCTCCAGCCGATAAGCCCGCCGAAAAGCCGGCTGCCGCTGAAGCTGCCGAAGCACCCCCTGCCGGCGATTTGGAGCCGATTCCCCTCGTTTTGCCCAAGCCGATGTTTGTAGGAACACCGCAGAGCTTCAGGGGCGTCAGCAATCTCGAAAAACCATTGGGCAAGGCCCGGCCGCCGTTTTACGCCCCCAAAGGAACGACCAATGTCGCCCTCAATAAGCCGGTAACAAGCTCCGATGAGCAGCCCATTATCGGCGAAATAAAAATGGTTACCGATGGCGACAAAGAGGCCGCCGACGGCTCATACGTCGAATTAGGGCCTTTTAAGCAGCACGTAACAATCGACCTCGGCTCCCCTCACAACATCTACGCGCTCGTGATATGGCACTATCATAAGCAGGCCCGCGTTTATAAGGATGTTGTCGTGCAGGTCGCCGACGACCCCGATTTTATCACCAACGTCCGGACGATTTTCAATAACGACGATGACAATTCCTCTGGTCTCGGCGTCGGTAAGGATTTAAACTACGTCGAGACCTCAGAGGGCAAGCTCATCGACGCAAAGGGCGTCATCGCCCGATACGTCCGCTGTTACAGCAACGGCAATACCAGTAACGACCTGAATAACTATATCGAGGTGGAAGTTTACGGCACTGCTGCAAAATGAATCGGCCGATAAAATTCTGGCTATATATTTCGGCTGTTTTCATTATTGCGCTTGTTTTGCGCACCGGGCGACTCGACAGCCGCCAGATGCACGGCGACGAGGCCGTCCACGCCTATAAATTCGGCCAACTGCTCGAGCATAACTACTACCGCTATGACCCGACCGAGTTTCACGGACCCACGCTCAATTACTTTACTCTCGTTCCCGCCTCGCTTTCAGGCAAACACACCTACGCATCCCTTACCGAATTTACCCTGAGAATCGTGCCGGCCTTTTTCGGACTGATTCTTGTCTTGCTTCCACTTCTGCTCATTGATGGCATTAGCAAGCCCGCCGCACTTGTTGCCGCGTTCCTTACCGCGATTTCACCCGCCTTCGTTTTCTACAGCCGATACTACATCCCCGAAATCCTCCTCGTCTTTTTTACATTCTGCGTTGTCGCCTGCGCCTATCGATACGCGCAAAATCGAAAGCCGATTTGGGCAATACTTACAGGCATATCAGCCGGCCTGTGCATTGCAACCAAGGAAACCTGGCTCATCGCCTTCGGCTCAATGGCGGCTGCTTACTTGCTCGTTATGCTCATTCATCGGCCGGCAAAATCACCTAATCCCCGTCATTTGATTTGGGGCCTCATTGCCGCGCTCGCCGTCTGGGTTTTGTTTTACTCGTCTTTTTTCACAAACCCGAAAGGGCTGCTCGATTCGTTTCTTGCCTTCAAAACGTATTTCGGCTTCGCCGTCGCCAACACAACTCATTTTCACCCGTGGTATTATTATCTCGAATTGTTGATTTACAATAAGGCATCAACGTGGCCTCCGTGGACTGAAGCGTTTGTAGTCATTCTGGCTTCCTTCGGCGCTATCCTTATTATTCTCAGAAAAGGTATTGCCAACCTCGACCGCCGCCTTCTTGATTTTCTCCTTATTTTTACGGTCATTACACTGGCACTATATTCTGTCATACCCTACAAAACCCCGTGGTGCCTTTTGAGTTTTTATTACGGGATGATTTTGCTGGCAGCTATCGGCGTCGCTGCCTTATTAAACCTCTCGGCCCGGCTGCTCACTCGTGTCCTTTTTATCGCATTGTTTGTTATACTTGCCCTCGACCTCGGCTTACAGGCACGATTGTCTTGCTTCTCGTCCAACGTCGATTACAGCAATCCCTATGTTTACGCCCACCCGACAAAAAATGTGATTAAAATAGCAGAGCGTATCGAACAAATCTCAAAAGCAGACCCTGCCGGCGATAAAATCACCATCCTCGTCGTCTGCCCCACCGGTGATTACTGGCCCCTTCCCTGGTATCTCCGCGATTTCAAAAACGTGGGTTGGTTCAGCGACGCTAACGAAATAAAAGCCCCCGCCCCCGTCGTTATCGCATCACCGCAGCTCGAATCGGCCATCGTAACTAAACTTTACAACCTCTCTCCGCCCGGCCGGAAAAATCTCTACGTCTCCTTGTTTGACGCCCCTGTCTATCTTCGCCCTGACGTCGAATTGCTCGGCTTTATAACAAAGGACCTGCTCGATGAATCAGGAAAATCAAATGCAGGCCGCTGATACGCACGGTATCGCAGACCTTCACCGTTTCAAGCACGGTGCAATGGCCGCGACCTTTGAAATTTTTATCGTCCACAAGGACCCCGTTTACGCCCGACAGGCCGCTCAGGCCGCCTTCATCGAGCTTGACCTCATCGAAACCAACCTCAGCAAATTCATAGAAAATAGCGACGTCTCCCGAATCAACTCCCTCGGCAAAAACCGCCCTCTTCAAATCGGCCTTTCCGCTTTCGAATGTCTGCAAATCTCCCTCGAAATGTCCAAACAGACAAACGGCGCATTCGACATAACATTCGGCTCATCACGTAGGGTGTGCTGTGCACACCAACTTTTAAAAGGCGGGCACAGCCCACCCTACAAACTCAAGGAATCCGAACACACAATCGAATTACTCGAAGACGGCATACAGCTCGACCTCGGCGCAATCGGCAAGGGCTTCGCCGCCGACAAATTGGCTGAATTGCTCCGCCAATGGGACATAAATACCGCTCTTGTATCAGCAGGCCAAAGCACAATCCTGCCTCTCGGCACACCCCCCGATTTACCCGGCTGGCCACTCTCCCTTTCAGACCCCGCTGATTACCGCCGAATCCTCGCCAAAATTCACCTCGCCGATTTCGCCGTAAGCGCCTCAGGATTGCTTAAAGGCCCCCACATAATCAACCCCCGCACCCGCAAACCCGCAAAAACCAAACTTGCCGCCTGGGCAACTGCAAAAACCGCTTCCGCCGCTGACGCCCTCTCTACCGCCTTTATGATTATGCCCGTTGACAAGATTCGTTCTTATTGTCAAACTAACCAGGATACTTCTGCCTTGCTTGTCCTCTCCGGCAGAAAAAAAGAACCGCTACATTTCGGAAGCTGGGAAAATACAGTATTCTATTATGCAGAGAAAAAACGATAGCTGTTCCCATTTGTCAATTTTGTTGTGATGTCGGAAAAATATTTTATTTTTTAGAACGGCTGCTTAAAGAAGATATTTATGCCGCTTTTTCAACAGCCCCGCTGTCCCCATTTACTCTTAGTCAACCGTGACTCTTATAGAGGGCGTGTAGCTAAGCTTTCCCCAGCAGCGTAACTGAATCCTATAAAGGTCCTGTTTGCCTGCGTCGGTTGTTGGCGAATACCTCATTGTTGACGGATTATAGGCCCCTGACATATATCTGAGGC
The DNA here is from genome assembly GCA_964387385.1 of uncultured Pirellulales bacterium. Taxonomy (GTDB): domain Bacteria; phylum Planctomycetota; class Phycisphaerae; order Sedimentisphaerales; family Anaerobacaceae; genus Fen-1362. Next base: position 125 of record CAYLXJ010000138.1, on the reverse strand, counting down.
CAAGCTCAATGCTTTCTTTGCTCCATTTCCAGTATTCTGCGTGATTGTCTGCAAAGGAAAAAACCTGTCCGTCGCCGTGCCGGATTTCCGGCCCGGGCCCGACCGGGAGCGGGGGCAGAAAGCGC
>CAYLXJ010000137.1:0-6612 GCA_964387385.1 uncultured Pirellulales bacterium | reverse complement strand
CCTGCGTGTAAGCGTGCTTCCTACGATGTTCGGCGAAAGCGTTGTGCTGCGTGTGCTTGACAGGAGCCAGATGCAGCTTGACCTTGAGAAACTGGGGTTCGGAACCAATGAGCTTAAAATAGTCAGGCAGCTTATCCACAAGCCCAACGGCATTATTATTATAACAGGCCCGACGGGCTGCGGTAAAACAACAACTCTTTACGCAGCATTAAGCGAGCTTAACGACATCGAGACCAAGATAATCACGACAGAAGATCCCATCGAATACGACATCGACGGCATTGTCCAGGTGCAGATGAGGCCCGACATAGGCGTAACATTTGCCAAATGCCTGCGGTCAATTTTGCGTCAGGACCCCGATGTGGTGATGGTCGGTGAAATCCGTGACCTTGAGACGGCCGAGATAGCTGCGCAGGCGTCGCTTACGGGCCACATCGTATTTACCACGCTGCACACCAACGACGCCCCCAGCTCAATCGCCCGTCTTCTGGATTTAGGTATTGAGCCGTTCCTTGTTACCGCGACGCTCGAAGGCATTGTCGCACAGCGGCTTGTCAGAAAGATATGTGAGGGCTGCAAGACGCCTTTCGAGCCGAGCGAGACACAGCTTATGGAGCTTGGCCTTAACCCCGAGGACATCAAAGGCAAGAAGTTTTATTACGGCAGGGGTTGCCAGAGATGCAACAATACTGGGTACAGGGGCAGGACAGGAATTTTCGAGATTATGACGTTTAACGACGAAATTCGTGAATTGATAATGAACCACGCGTCAACCAACGTTTTGAGAACAGCCAGCCAGAAGGCGGGAATGCAGTTATTGCGTGAACACGGACTGGCGGCGATTTATGACGGCCTTACGACGATTGACGAAGTGGTTAAGGAAACAATAGCCCAGGCGGAGTAATTGAAACAAGTGTATATGAAGGCCGAATTACGAGTTGTGGATAATAAAGGACATTGAAATGGCGACGTTCAAATACGAGGCAATTAACGGTCAGGGAGCAAATGTGGCTGCGACAATAGACGCCCTTACACAACCCGATGCGGTGAGTAAAATCCACAACCTCGGCCTTTACCCGACAAAAATTGGTCTGCTGAAGCCGGATAAAAAAGAAAGAACGTCGATAAGCGGCTTGACGCCGCGGAGAAAGCATGCATTAAGGAAGGTCAAGGCGAAAGTTATTGCCGAATTTGCCGGAGAGCTTGCGACATTACAGGAGGCGGGCCTGCCGATTCTGGCGTCATTGCGCTCGCTTGGAGAGCAGGAAAAATCGCGGAAGTTCAGAAAAGTCATCGGCGGAATAGCAGACGATATCGAGGGCGGTTCAACGCTTTCGGAAGCGATGGCCGGCTATCCCGGATGTTTCAATCGGCTTTTTGTCGGAATGATTGCGGCAGGGGAGAAGGGCGGAGTTCTTGAGTTGATTTTAACGCGATTAGCGGATTTTATGGAAAAGGCCGAACGGTTAAAAGCGAAGGTCAAAAGCGCTATGATTTACCCGTCGGTTGTCCTGGGATTTGCCCTTGCCGTAACGCTTTTTCTTATGATTTTTGTAATGCCGAGATTAGATACCGTCATAAGAGAATCCGGCAAGGAGCTTAACGCCTTCAGCAGGGCCGTGTTCGGCGTCGCTTCCTGGGTGGCGAGAGATTTCGGCTGGGCATACCTTATCGGGGTACCCATAGGCATAATCGTTTTCACACGAGTTGCCCGCCGGTTCAGGGCGGGAAGGATTGTTCTGGACAGCATCATTCTCAGGATTCCGGTCGTTGGCGAGCTGAACAGGCGTATCAGTTTAGCCCGATGGACAAGAATCCTCGGGACACTGTTGGGAGCGGGCGTGCCGATTCTCGACGCCGTCGCAGCGACAAGCAGGGCGACCAATCAGGAGGTTTTCTCGCGGCTGCTTTTGCGCATCGCGGAGTCAATCAGGCAGGGCGAGACGTTCTCCGGCCCCCTGAGACATTCAAAGCTGATGCCTGCAACCGCTGTCAAGATGATTTCGGTTGGCGAGGAAAGCGGGGAACTGGACAGGATGCTTTTGAAGGTCGCGGACAAGTTTGACCAGAAGGTCGATATTCAGGTCTCGGCGCTTATGTCGTTATTAGAGCCGTTTGTAATTGTTTTTCTCGGAATAATCGTACTGTTTATTGTGCTGGCCGTAATGTTTGCGATATTACCGGAGATTCAACCATAGTAGTGGAGGTGTTTTAAGATGCCGTTGTTCAAATATGAGGCGCTTGATTCACAGGGCGTCGCGATAAAAAACGAGGTCGAGGCGTTAAGCCAGAAAGAGGCAGTAAGCAAAATTCGCAATATGGGGTATTTCCCCACGAAGGTAATGCCGGCCGGCGGCGCGAAGAAAGGCGCTGCTGCCGCTGCTGTCGCAAAGCCCAAGCGCAGACGCGGCGCGGGAAGCAAGGTCAAAGTGCGACTCATTACCCAGTTTGCACGACAGCTTTCGACCTTGCAGGATGCGGGATTGCCCATCCTGAGGTCGCTGCGTATTCTCGAGGAGCAGCAGAAAGGCGGGTCGTTCAAGCGCATCCTCGGCTACGTGGCAGACGACATCGAGGGCGGTGCGACTTTGTCGGAGGCATTGGGCAGGTTTCCGCGTTGTTTTGACCGGCTGCTGGTCGGTATGGTCGCGGCTGGCGAGACGGGCGGCGTGCTCGATTTGATTCTGTCGCGTGTAGCCGACTTTATGGAAAAGGCGCAAAAGCTTAAAGCCCGCGTAAAAGGCGCTATGATTTACCCGATGGTCGTATTAGGAGCGGCTTTTGCGATTCTTTTGCTGCTGATGCTGTTTGTCATACCAAGGTTCGAGGGTGTTTTACGTGATATGATTGAGGGCGATTTGCCTGTGCTGACCACGACAGTGTTAGGCATAGCCTCCTGGATAGCAAAGGATTTCGGCTGGGTCGTATTATTGGGCGTGCCGTTCGGCTTCGTGTTTTTGACTCGCCTTATAAGGCAGTTCCGTATGGGCAGATACATCCTGGACAGTATCAAGCTACGAATGCCCGTCATCGGCCAGCTAAGCCGAAAGGTCGCCATCACACGCTGGACAAGGACGTTAGGCACGCTTATCGGTGCAGGCGTGCCGATTCTCGACGCAATTAATGTAACCAGCGAGACGGCCGGAAACGAGGTCTTCGCCAAGATGCTTTTGAACGTGCAGAACTCAATCAGGCAGGGCGACACGTTCGCCGCGCCTCTGAAACAATCCAAGACCGTTGACCTGATTGTTACCAATATGATTGCCGTCGGCGAGGAGACGGGCGATTTGGACAAGATGCTTTTGAAGGTCGCCGACAACTACGACGAGCAGGTTGACGTTCTTGTCGCGTCGCTGATGCATCTGCTGGAGCCGGTGATGGTCGTGGTGTTAGGCGTAATCGTTCTTGTCATAGTGCTGTCTGTGTTTTTGCCTATGATAAAAATTATATCAGGCCTGCAGGTCTAACAGGCAAAAAAGGAGGTTATTATGAAAACTTATAGCAGTAAACCAAAAACGGGCTTTACCATAATTGAGCTGCTGACGGTTATGAGCATAATAATATTGCTCATAAGTTTGCTTGTGCCGGCGCTTAATCGCGTAAGGCGTTACGCCCTTCTGGTAAAGCAAAAGGCGCAGTTTCACGCAATCAGTATCGCGCTTGACCTGTTCAACGCTGAGGAACTGGGTTATCCGCCTTCCAACAGTGTGGATACCGCGCCTGCGCCCGGGCCTAATCCTTATTGCGGCGCGATGAAACTGGCCGAGGCAATGATAGGCCAGGACTTTCTGGGCTTTCATCCTGATTCTCAATTCAGGCGGGATGGTTTAATCACGAACCCAAGCCCGCCTCCTGCCAACCTTGACCTGTATCCTTTTCCGCCTCTCCTTACGGCCACTGACATAAAATTGAGAAAACCTTATTTGCAGCTTGAAAACGCCAACGCGACCAAGCTGGTTGATATATATACTCAGACGCATCGCAACGGGACGGCTTATCAGAATTTAAGCGACAACGACGCCAATCTTGTCCTTTGCGATGTTTACGTCAAGACAATGGCAACAGGCAACAAAGTCGGTATGCCTATCCTTTATTTCAAGGCCAATACTTCCAAGACGGATCACATCCGCGTTCCGCCGAACCCGGTAGCTGACCTCGACCTGAATATCTATGACAGGCGAGATAACCAGGACCTTGTCGATATTCCGCTTCCGTGGGTGACGCCGGTCGGGCCCGTTCATCCAATGGCTTCTGCAGGCAATACAATATTTAATATTCCTGCTGATGCCGGCATTTTCTACGATGAGACACGCGACAAGAAAATTGCCTCGCCGGCCCGGCCTTACAGGGCCGACTCCTATATCCTTATGTCGGCCGGGTTCGATAACGAATACGGCACAGACGACGATGTTTTTAATTTCAATGATTAAGGGACACTGACCGTCACTGACAGGAACACTGACTAATACGGACTTGAGATAATGAAACGAATTAACGTTGATTTACATTGTTTTTTAACAATAAAAATAAAACTTTGTGTCTTGGTGTCTTAGTGGTGAAGAATATGAATAAAGATAAGGCATTTACGCTGATAGAAATATTGATAGTGCTGGCAATTATTGCGCTTCTGGCGGGCATCTTGCTGCCTTCAATCACGATGGTGCGCAAGCAGGCCAAGGAGACCGCACAGAACGCTCAGTTCGCCGCGATAGATATGGTTCTTGACGCCTTCAAGCAGGATTACGGCGATTATCCGCCCTCGAACTATATGGACGGCACTAGCAATGTGAATCCTTATTATTGCGGCGCTCAAAAACTCGCCGAGGCGCTTCTCGGCTGGGACCTGATGGGTTTTCACCCTCGTACTCTTTGGACCCGTAATGGCCGGGATACGCTGGGTAATCAGATTTATTCTTCCACGGACCCCAATCTGCGAGACAGGCGCGGCCCTTATCTCGAGGTCGCCAAAACGAGCGTATTTCGCCTCGGCACAAGAACCGCCGGTTCCAGCGACGGACTTTACAATTCAACCACGCCCATATTTACGGGCAACTTCGACGCGACAGTGCCGAATTACGTCATCAGCGACGTATTCAGCGTAAAGAAAATATCAATCATAACAACGCTTCCGGGCGGCGGGACCGTTACGACCACAAAAATGGCAGGCAGCCCCATCCTTTACTACAAGGCCAACACAACCAGCAAAACACTAACGAATGCGAATCCTTTCCTTAACATTTATAACTGTTTTGACAATCTATCCATTCTTCAACTTAGACAGCTACCCGAAGGGAATACTCGTCACAGACTCGAAGAAATCCAAACAACAATTCCCGGCGATTACCTTTATAACTTGGAATACAAACTTGTTGATAAAAATGTATTTTCATCTACAGGGACCAAATGGCCTAACAGGCCTGATTCGTACATATTGATTTCAGCCGGCTGGGACCACGAATTCGGAACAAAGGACGATATTCTTAGCTTCTGAGACGATTCGGCTTTGAGGAAATTTTTATGAAATCCGGCCCGGTAAAAATCGGCTTTACGCTAATCGAGATGCTGCTGGTCGTGGCGATTATCGCTTTGTTGGTCGCGATGGTCCTGGGGCTTGCCAGGCGCATCGAAGACCAGAATAAAGAGCGTCTGTGCCGGGAGACCCTCGCGATTATCGATAATGCGCTGGAGCAGTTCCGCGACTTCGGGTATGAGTATCCCGACAATCCTCTTTATCTGCCGGAGGAACGTCAGTTTTATCTCGGGTTGAAGTTTCCCATCGACTGCACCGATTATGTTCAGGCAGGGATGCAGACCGAAATTGCACGGGTATTGAATGCTCCTTTGGTGACGATTAACACAACCGGTTACCTGACAGAGTATTCCGGCTCAGAGGGGATGTATCTGTTTTTGTCCGAGGTTCCTGATTGTCGAACAACGCTTGATAAGATTGAAAAATCACTTAAAACAGACCTCGACGCATCTAAGGTTCAGATGACCATTAATATCAACGGCAGAATCAGGCCGCTTACGAGAATTATTGATCCATGGAAAAAAAGTTTGAGATACGATTATTACAACGAGAGCGATAATAATTACGTTAGAAGAGAACAGAGCAAAAAGACGTTTCCGATTGTTACATCAGCGGGGCCGGATGGCCGGTTTGATACGGCCGACGACATAATCAACAGAAAACCATAATGAAAAAGGCACAAGACACAAGACGCAAGACGCAGGACGCAGGACGATACGAGCTGCGCAACCGCAACCGTTCTACGCTGTCTCGCGGTGTTACGCTTCCTGAGATGACGGTCGTTATCGGAATAATCGCCTTATTAGTCGGCCTGACCCTCCCGGCCGTAAATATGCTTTTCAACTCCTTCGAGTCCGAAAGCGGCGCAAAATCAATGATTAATGCCGCTCTCGCAAGCGCCCGCGCAATCGCCGCCAAAGAACAGCGTTATGCCGGTATCCGCTTCCAGAAACGCTACGACCCCAATAATCTCGACGTCCTCAACAACTCGCAATATATGATTTTCATAGTCAATGAAAAAAACAGGGACTTTTCAAATAATCTTGTCAATGGTTTCCGCGCTGTTGATGATATACAGCCAA
>CAYLXJ010000136.1:0-6655 GCA_964387385.1 uncultured Pirellulales bacterium | reverse complement strand
GCTCGAGGCAATCGTGTGCAATAATATCGGCCTGACGCTGCAAAAGCAGGGCAAACTCGACGAGGCCATTAAATATTATACGAGGTCAATTCTTATAAAGCCCGGTTTCGATGAGGCGCATTATAATTTGATTTACGCCCTGGCGATGCAAAACCGGCTCGACGAGGCGATTGCCTATTATCGTCAGGTCCTGCATATCGAAATAAGCGACGCCGAGGCATACAACCTTTTCGGCAACACCCTGCAGGCGAGAAACGAACCCGATATGGCGGCCGAACAATTTGAAAAGGCCCTGCAGATTGACTCCGGGGATTTTGAGCTTCAGATGAGAACGGGCATTATGCTGGCTTCGCAGGGAAATATCGACAATGCAATCCGCTATTTTGCCCAGGCCGTCCGTCTCGAACCGAATAATCCCGAGGCGCTTTACAATATGGGGGTCGCCTTGACAATGGATAATAAGCCCCGCGAGGCGATTGAATATCTTAAAGGGGCTTTTGAAGCAAATCCATCCTGGCCTGAGCCGGCAATCTGGCTCGCGAGGATTCTGGCAGCGAACCCGGACCCCCAAATCCGCGACCCAAACGGGGCGGTCGCAATTGCCCTCAAGGCCGCCGAACTGACACAATATCACAATGCAGAGGCGCTTGAGATTCTGGCCGTAAGTTACGCCGCGGCGGGCCGGTATGATGAAGCCGCAGAAACCGCGCAGAAGGCGCTTTCACAGGCCGAGGCAGACAAAAATGAAGACCTTGCAGGCGCTCTGCGCGATATGCTCGAGCAATACAAAAACCAAAGCGGGTTGAAATAGGTATATCAATAATGTAAGATTCCGTCTTACGGTTGCGCTGCTCGTATCGGCTGCGTCTAACGTAAAACGTTATGGGAAATAAAGCGATGAAAAAACTATCAGCGTTGTTTATTTTATTCACTATCGCATTAACAATCGTCGGCTGCGGGCAAAAGGGCGTAAAAACCGCGTCGGGTAACCCTGACCAGAACAACGTAAACGCAGCAGCGGCCGAGCCGAACCAGCCGCAGGAGGAGATCTGGGACGGCACTGCGCCCTCCGCTGAAGTGATGCCTGACTTTTTCGCGGACGCCCCGGAAACAAACGCCTTCCCTGCATCCGTCATCGGCCTGTGGGATGCAGAGCTTTTTTCTCCTCAGGTTATATGGCAATTCAGGTTCGAGCCGGACGGCTCTATTAAATGGCTTCATCACACCCTCGCGGGAGCGATAAATATGGAAGAGGGCGGCTCCGAACGCATCAACAGGGCGGTGGATGGTTACTATGTTTTCACAATGGGTCCCTGCGAGGCCAGATACATACCGGATACAAACACCCTTAAAGTGAAAATCATACTGGACTACTTTATAATGAAGATTCCCGACGGACAGGTGGAAGGCAGACAGGAGGACTATTTCGAGGGCCCTGTTTCCATGACGGAAAACGGCCTGACCTGGGGCACAAAATGGCGATTTTTTCGCTGGATTAAAAATTGGCCCGTGCCCGATATAAATTACATGAAAGAAAATCCTGAGCCGCTTATATTTGTCAAAATCGACCCGAACAGCCCTCCGGTATCACCCCCGCTGAAATAAACAGTAAGTCGGTGCGGTTTGGTGAATCGCTATGAGACAAACTAAAATTAAGCTGCTGTCCGGCTGCATCCTTATCGCCGCCGCCTCATTTCTATCTTATATGCCTGCCATAAAAGGCGACTTTATCTGGGACGATGACCGATACGTCACCGCAAACCCTCTTATAACCGCTCCCGACGGCCTCTGGCGTATATGGTTCACGACCGAAGCCCCTTCCCAGTATTTCCCTCTCACGTACACAACGTTTTGGCTCGAACACAAGCTGTGGGGCTTTAATCCGCTCCCTTACCACGTTACCAATATCGCTATCCACATAATCAGCTCGCTATTGCTCTGGCTGATTCTAAGGCGTCTGTCAATACCCGGCGCTTTTATAGCCGCTGCCGTTTTCGCACTTCATCCGGTCAACGTTGAATCGGTCGCCTGGATTACCGAACGCAAAAATGTCCTGATGATGGTTTTTTCATTATTATCATTACTATTCTGGATTGAACTCATACTTCGTCCGCATACAAAGAAAAACGTCGTTTTGCTTTATACCCTTTCGCTTTTCTTTTACGCTCTGGCCCTTTTCGGAAAAACAACTGCCTGCGTTCTGCCTGCTGCACTGATACTTGTAATCTGGCTAAAAGGTGTTCAATTCAGGATTAAGCTGCTCCTTCTGTTCATCCCGTATGTCGCGATGGGCATCGCCTCAGGGCTTTTGGTAATGTGGTGGGAGCACCATCATCAGGGCACCGGTTTTGTCAATTTGCACCTCGGCATTTTGGAGAAGCTGATGATTGCCTCAAGGGCCGTCTGGTTCTATGCCGGCAAAATCTTTTTTCCCGTCAATCTCGCCTTCAGCTACCCCCGCTGGGAAATCAATCCTGCCGACCCGTCTCAATATACCTGGCTGCTTGCCTGTCTGCTTACGGCGGCAGGAATCTGGGTTTGGCGTAAAAAACTCGGCAAGGGTGTTATATGCGCTTTGATTTTCTTTGTTGCCGCATTATTCCCTATGCTCGGCTTTTTTCCGCTTTATACATTTGTTTATACCTGGGTCGCCGACCACTATCAATATATGGCGTCTATTGGACTGATAGCCCTCGCCGCGGCAGCCGTCGCCCGCCTGCTTTCGCGAACCGGCAAATACGCCAATATAATCGCTCCCTTAATTGCCGCTATTATTTTAACCGCTTGTTTCGTTCTTACCTGGCGGCAGTGCCGGATTTATACCAATCTTGAAACTCTCTGGAACGACACCCTCAAAAAAAATCCAGACTCATGGCTGGCGCATAATAACCTCGGCGCAATACTTTCTGAGCAGGGAAAAACCGACGAGCTTATTTATCATCAAATCTGCGCGCTCGACATCGCGAAGTGCAATCCGGCTGTTCATCCTTATGTTATCGCGTCTATGAACCGTAATCTTGCACTGGCTTTCCGGTCGCAAGGCAAGATTGAGAGGGCAATTAGCTACTCACGAAACGCGGTTGATATTTTCCCCAATGACCTTGAAAATTACTATACGCTGGCGGAGCTTCTTGAGTCACAGGGCCGGTTCGAGGAGGCAGCCGCAACGGCCCAAAAGGCCTTCCAGACAGAGAACGTCATTAACGTTGATGCTGTAATTATTAATCTCCTGCGAGGTATTATAGAGCGATATAAAGCCCAAGGCGAAGCGAAATAAATTATTTATTTGCCTGAAAGCGTCTCTTTTGCCTTTTTGAGGCCTTCCTGGGCATCCGTATTGCCGGGGTCAATTTTCAGGACCTGCTCATATTCCGCTATCGCCCGCTCAATCCTGCCTTGGCGAACAAGCACATCTGCAAACCGGCAGCGGGCAACCGTATTTTCGGGCAGTCGTTCAACGACCTTTTGCAGATTTTCAACCGCCTCATCGAGCAGTCCTTTTTCGGCAAGGGTGGTTCCAAGATTGAATTTTGCCTCGACGTTGTTCGGGTCAAGTTCGGCGGCGCGACGATACTTTTCAATCGCCTCATCGTCCCTGCCTATCGATAATAAAACCACACCTAAGTTGCTGTATGCCTTGGCGTAGTTGGGTTTTGCCTTAATTGCCTTCTGGTATTCGCCGGCCGCTTCCATCAGCCGGTCCTGCGACAGGTAAGCGTTGCCGAGGTTATAATGCGCCTCGGGATTGTTTGGGTCCATCATTATAGCTTTTTTATAATTTTCCGTTGCCTTTTCCAAATCACCCTTTTCCGCATAGGCCTGCCCAAGATTGGCATACGTCTCGGAATCCGACCTCAGTATCACCGCTTTTTCCAACGCCTTAATGGCCTCGTCGAATTGCCCCATCCGGACCATCAGATGTCCGATTCCCTTATACATTAAAAACGGGTATTGCAGCTTTTTTGTCAGCGCTCCCTGATACAGATTTATTGCTTCTTCCAGTTTATCCTGGCTGATTAAAAGCAGCCCAAGCGAATAATACCCTTCGGAACCTGTCGGATTGAGCTTAATCGCCTTCTCATAATAATACTTTGCCTCATCTTTTTTCCCCTGACTGCTGAGGGTGGAGCCGATATTTGATATTGTGGAAACATTGTTGGGGTCTAATGCGAGAGCGATTTTGAATTGTTCCATCGCTTTGTCAAAGTCGCCCATTTCAAAATATTCAGTTCCGAGGTTGTTTCGCGGCGAAACCGCGTGAGGGGTCACCTTCACCATATGAGTCCACAAGCTCATAGAATCGCGCCAGCTGGCCAGATATTTTCTCGTTGCGACCGACTCGCCGGACACAATCGCAAGAACCATAATCACCGCCGCCACACCGCGGGCTGTTAAACCGCTTTTTTCCTTTTGCGGGCTGAATATCCAGCAGAGAAATCCCCCCAGCATTAAAAGCACGCCAAGCGAAGGCAGATAAACGAACTTGTCCGATGCAATAACGTCGCTGAACTGCAGCGCCTGCATAGTAGGAAGGACCATTATGAAGAAAATCAGCCAGCCGATCATCGCCCCGCGTGTCCGGCGTAATGATACCAGCAAGGCAATAATCAATAGAAACGTTCCTATAACACCGATTAATATCATCGGCTGCGACAAATTAAGGGGATTGGGGAAGGGATTATGAGGAGTCAGATTAAAGGGCCAGAGCATCTTGGAAGGATAAAAAATAATATTGTGACAGATAACAAGCGGCACTCTCATTGCCCCGTAAACCTCCGGTGTTATAATAGACGCTCCCTTGCTTTGCGAAATTATGGTTATAATCCCCGATATGCCCCCTAAGGCAAAAAACGGCAGTTTCTCCAAGATAGCGCTTCGACTCAAACGCCTCATCGGCCAGTAATCAATAAGCAGCATAATCACCGGCAGCGGCGTGCTGGTCGGCTTGGACAATAATGCCAGCATATACGTCACAATGGACCCTATAAAAAATCCCTTCTTTCGGCTTTGGGCGTAATGCACATAACAAACAAGCGACCACAACGCGAAAAACGCCGCCAACAATGTCTTTCGCTCGCCTATCCAAGCCACTGCTTCAACGGTCAGAGGATGCAGGCCGAACAACAATCCTGTCGCCGACGCAATCCATATTCGCCGGCCGAACAACAGATATATTAACACGACTATCAAAGCCGTATTAGCAATATGCAGCGTAAGCGCTGTCCGGTGAAACTGGGTTATATCGTTTGTCGGACCGACCAGCGCGTAATCCAGCATCAGCGAAATCATAGTAAGCGGCTGGTAATATCCTCCCACCGTTGAGGGATTTGACACCTCCGACAAAAAACGCCACGCTGAGTTCCAGCCCGGGTTTCGCACGAGAGGATTTAAAACAAAATACCTGTTATCGTCGTAACACAGCGCCCTGGCGGACAATACCGGCCAATACACGGCTAAAACCAGAAGACATACCGCCGCTATCAGAATAATCGGCTTCCATCTCTTATCGAACAATCTATTCTGACTGCCTATCCCTGATTCGGTATTATTCAAGTTTAATTCCAACGGCTGTGTGCCTTCTGTCATCTATTTAACTCCCGATGATATTCATTTTACGAACAGAACATATATTTTTCCATCAACAAGTTAATTTTAACAGTAACTTCGGCCTTTGTCTTGTTCTTTATCGTCCGGCAGGCAGGATTAAAAGAATGGAATATCATTCATACCAGGCAGCTTCCCAAAGCCATTGTCCAGCCAATTGGGCTAAGTCAACAAAGTCAACAATCCCGTCAGAATTAAAATCGGTCCATACACCGGCGAGAAGCCACTCGTCGGCCAGAATGTCAAGCTCGTAATAATCAACCAAACCGCTGGTATCCAAATCGAAAGGATTAGTAACAACCTCATCGGCGCCGATATCGACTACGTCATTAAACACACGCTGTTCGCCATCAATGTCAACGATTGATTCAGGCGGGACCGACGAGTTATTGCCGAGGTTAATGCATCCAGATATGGGAAGCAAATGATAGTTACCGATAACGAAGAAATCATCATTGGGGTCTGCCGGATTATTAACGTCCCACTGGCCAGGATCAACAAAATTGGGGTCGATATCAATATTACCTGTACCCCAGTTGAGCATGCAGCCGGCGTCAACCTGTGCCTGTGCCTGGCCTCCCTCGATATTGCTGAACGAGACAGTCATCCACGTGGGAAGCGACGAGGGCCAGACGCGGATTGTATTTATAAGGGCAAGCTGGTTGCCGTCGGGGGCAATATTGTCGCGGACAATGCAGTTAATTACGGCAGGATTACTTTCTCTGAATGAGCCGATGCCGCCCCCTTCGAGGGCCTTATTGCCAATGACTGTGCAGTTAACAAAAATCGGGCTTGACCAGTAGGCATATAACCCGCCGCCCCTATGGCCCGCAGAGTTACCGGCTATGATGCAGTTGGCAACAAGGGCATTTGCGGGGACGTCCTGGTCTCCCCAGCAGGCAATACCGCCGCCGTGCCGATCAAAGCCGTTTGCGGAATTGTTGGTGATAATGCAATTTATGATTATCGGCGAGCTTTTATAAACGTAAATTGCGCCGCCGTATCCGGAAGGCGAAAACGTATTCGAATTAAAAACGCAATTATTTATGAA
>CAYLXJ010000135.1:0-6730 GCA_964387385.1 uncultured Pirellulales bacterium | reverse complement strand
AGGACAGAGCGGCGGAGGCAAAACGGGTTGAGCTCGCGGTAGGTCAGTGGGAGCAGTTGTCTATACTGCCGTCGTCGGCTGCGAGATTTCTCGGGGGAATCGGCCGGATGGAGCTGACGCCCTCATCGCTGTCAGAATTAATCGAATCAGACCCTGCCATTACGGTTCTGGTATTGCGTCTCTGCCGGGACAAAAAAATCACAATCAATCAGGCCGACTACTGGATTTTACAGGCACTTGAGGTATTGCCTCTGCGGGAGATTCGGGACGCGATGCTGTCGGCGAAAATTTACGGCGGATTATCGGAAGGCCCGCGGACCGATTTCAGGAGGGAGCTTACGCGTCATTCGATAGCGGTGGCGTGCTGCGCTGAGAAGCTTGGGGAATTGTTAACGCCGGCTTTTGAGAGTCATACGGCGTATCTGGCTGGACTTTTGCACGATACGGGCAAATTTCTGTTAGATGAGGCGATGCCGAAAAGTTTTGACATACTTTTGGAACAGGCCCGGTCGAGTAAAACCTGCCTGCGGAAAGTCGAGCAGGCCAATTTAGGTATCGACCACGCTATTATAGGGAAGCGATTAGCACAGAAACTGCGTTTGCCCAGCGACGTGATTCTGGGGATATGGCTGCATCACAGCGGGGCAGACGTAGCAATGCAGGCGATTCCTAAGGCCAGGATTGCGGCGATTATCGAGCTTGCGGATTGTATTGTCAGGCAAGCCGGAATCGGCGAATCGGGTGCATACGATGAGGAGGTCTTACCGAACGAGCTGGCGGTGTCGCTGGGATTGACAGATGAGCATATAAAACAAGTAACACAGCGGCTGCCGGAACTGGTTCAGCAGAAAAGCGAAGCAGCAGGCCTGTCTATTCTCAAGCCGGGCTGGGCATATTGCGATGGCTTGCGGGCGCTGGCGGGGCAGTTGGCATCAGAAAGCACGAAATTATACGAGGAAAGCTCACGGCTGCGAAGCGGGGCAAGCAATTTCGATTTTGCACGGGAAGTTTTAGCTAAAATCAGTTCACAGACATCTGCCGTTGAGTCGGCGAAGGAATTTGCGCTTAGCTGGCAGAGGTTTTACCAAACGGGACCGGTATGTGTTTACCTGATTGGTTCGGCAGAATCAAAAATAATTGAGGCAGCAGTTGTTGAAAACAAAGATACGGTAAAGACGGTTGTTTTGGATGTGCCGGCCGATGTGAAATTAGTTCCGGAACCTATACTTAATAAGTTTGCCGTAATTGATGCCGCTGATGAAGTTGATTGGCTTATTGAGCAGTTAGACGTTGAATTTGATTTATCCCGCACCAAGTTGGCACCTCTCGCAAGTGACGGACGGACTGTCGGGATAATAGCTTTTGAGCTTAGACATCCTGCTCAGGCCGATATATCAGAGCGATTCGCTCCTGCCTGCCGGCTCGGCGGGGCAATACTCGATATGCTTGAGGCGGTGGGAAGCCAGCAGTGGTTTGCAGAGAAGTTTGCACAGCTTATAACAAGACCCCAGACACAAGACACAAGACACAAGACACAAGTAAGCGCTGAGGCGCTGGCGGAAATGGCGGCGGGGGCGGCGCACGAATTTAATAATCCACTTTCAGTGATATCTGGCAGGGCACAGTTGTTGGCCAGTTCCGAAGAGGACCCGGAAAGGAAAAGGATTTTAGAGCAGATTCAGCACAATGCGGGAGAATTGTCGGCGATTATCGACGATTTGATGAGCTATGCGAATCCACCTGCTCCTAAGCCGAGCCAAACGGCAGTCAGGCAGATTATCGACGAGGCCATCGACCTTGCGGGAAGAAAGACGCCGATTAACCGCACAGACATTAAAATCGATATTGCGCCCGACACGCCGAATGTTCTGGTCGATTCGGCACAAATCGATATCGCACTTTCAAATATCATTTGCAACGCCGTCGAGTCATACGACGGCCAAGCAGGCCCATTGACGATACAGGCGTCGCGTGACGAAAAGGATTCCAAAGTAAGCATTCAAGTCATTGATTCAGGCAGGGGAATGGACGAGCAGGCGCTTGCCAAAGCGACGCAGCCGTTTTTCTCCGTCAGGCCGGCGGGCAGGAAACGGGGAATGGGTCTTGCTCGTGCAGAGCGTCTTATCAATCTCAACGGCGGCACACTGAATATCACCAGCCAGCCGGGCAAAGGTACGACTGTTACGGTCGGTCTGCCAGCGAGAGATTAAACACGAAATAAACGGCTGTCCCCATTTATCTCATTTATCTCCACGATAGATAGTTACCGCTGTTGTCTGGATTCAAGCTATTGTGGGTTTGTGCGCAATGGGGCTGTGTATATTGGCATTGTGCGGACTTGAGCCGGTTGCATTGTGTCTGCTGGCGATACTGCGAATGTCGATTTCGGCGTTATTGAGCGGAAGCGCTTTACCCGAAATGATGTACAGCATCTTCGGTTATTAAGCCGGCCCTGCACAGGTTGAATTAATAATTACGTCCTAAAACAAACAAGAAAATTTGCAAAAACCCTTTATGCTCAAAAAGAAGATAAGTTTGTGCAGGTAAACGCCTAAATATGACGATAAACGGTTTAGCGCAAACAAGCAGAAATCGAGGTAAAGGATTTAATTATGGAAACTGACAATGAGATGAAGTGTCTTCGGTGCGGAAGCAGCAACGTTTATCCGAGCGAGCTGCAATCGACGGGTAAAATTTATTCACGCCCCAAAGAAGCAAAATTTATGACGATTTTTACGACCGGAACACTTGTCAGCGGATTAACTTGCCTTGACTGCGGCCACGTTGAAATGGTTGTGGATACGAAGAAGGCAAAAACGCTGGTCAAGATGGCGTAATTACTTAAGAATTATCATCAGGAATGCGGGCAAGCGAGGGAGGACGCGGTGAACGACGGGAAGCGAAAACATCTACGTCTGCTTATCGGCCGGCTCAATAAAGAGCGTAAAAAGCAGGCCAGGCAAATCGATATTCTCTGCAATGACTTTGTTGTGGCACAGAAGGAGTTTATAGTGTCGCTAAAGGCCATTAGTTTTACCGCAAATTTTTATGAATCAATAACGGGTCTTGCAGACCTCAATGAGCTCCTTGTTACAGCAGCCAAAAATATTCAGAGCCAGATTGAAGGCACAAACGTCGTGTTCTTTTTACGCCGGGAAAATAATTTCGAAATGCATATATTCGACAGCATCGAGTCAATCGATTTTCTTGCCCAAGAGGCAATTGAGAACAACGACAGGCGAATCGAGAATTTCTTTACCGCCGAGCTTGTCGATAATATCGCCGCGTCCCGCTGGATTTGCTCCGTAGATGATATGTTGGCGATGGGGCTACAGTGTTCCGGCTCCTGCCTTGAGAAAATATCTGCTGCGGCAGTGCCGTTATCCAGTAATAGCGGCTCTCTGGGTTTCATACTTCTTTATCGCTGCTCACAAAAGCCGCTTGTTCCAGATGAAATAAGCTGCATCGGCCAAATTTCGACCGGACTTTCCCGCTCAATCACTGCCTGCCGAAATCAGGTCGAAACATCAAACCTGATAGATTGATACCTATCCTGCTATTTACTCAAAATTGTTGCACAAAACGGTAAATCGCGCATAATAATAAACAGAATTAATCGGTCTTGGGGAAATAATGAATTATGGATGGCCCTGAACAAATTAAAGCTGAGTCGCTGGAAGTTGTCGAGCCGATAGGCAAGCGGGTGCTTATCCGCAAGGACGAGGACAAGAGAGAGACAAAAGGGGGTATTCGTCTGCCAGACAATATCGAGATTCCCACAATAACCGGCAGGATTGTTGCGGTGTCGGTCGAGGTTGAAAATACGCCTGAGATACCGTTGCGAAAATACGACAAGGTTCTGTTCAATCCCAAGGGCGCGATACCCGTCGATTTCGAAGGTGATAACCGGTTATTTGTCGTAGAGGTCGAAAACGTCGTGGCTGTATTCAGAAAGGAATGACCGGCAAAGCCGGATTGTTACTTTGATCGGCAAAAAAAGTGCCGGAAGGTGCTTGTGCCTTCCGGCTTTTCCGGGTTGCCGGACCGAAACGGCAAACAGGGGGAAAATTAAAAATAACAGCTTTTATCAGGATGTAAAAGTCCGCCTGTTTCTTCGTCCAGCTATTACAAGCATCCCGGTTAATAAAATCGTAATCGTAGCCGGTTCAGGGACCGGTACGGGGAAATCTTCGTTATTTTCGTCATCTCCTTCCGGTACAGGAAATTCATCGGGCGGCTCGGGCGGTTTAGGCCAGTGAAACTTCGACGGGCGTTTGGCGCCTCCGGCCTGCTCAAGACCGGCAGCTATATCCCCCGCAGAACCAAAAGGTCCGCCTGAACCCAGCGACAAAGCCGCCGGCTCCTCAATATCAATCCAGTCAAATCTGGACCGTTCAAAGACGGCGATGACAATCTTCGGCGAATCGAGAGAAACTATTGTGGTGCTGTTTGCGGCATTATGAACGCTGCCAATCCAGTAAACAAACTGATAGCCGGGCTTGGGTATGGCTGTAAGCGTTACTGCGGCGTCTCTGTCAAAATTGTGCACACCCGTTGAAAAGTTCAGAGTTCCGCCGTTAACGGGCGAGACCTCCAGCATCAAAGCGGTATCCTGGCAATATCCGGCCGACGCGAGACAAAGCAGGCAGAATATCGCTCCGGCAGCCAAACTGTTTTTAATTGTATCAGTAAGCGATGACATATTATTTCGTTTGCAGTTTCCTTCTATACTTCATAATTAAAAAGCACGACGCTACGCCGAATAAGGTGATTGTGCCCGGCTCCGGGACCTCAGGAGTGGGCGGTAATTCTTCCGGGGTTAAAATTTTAAATTTGCCTCTTGTCGGCGCATTGGGGCTGCTGAAAATCAGGTAAGCCGAGTAATTCCCTTGCGTTACATAGGAATCTTCTGCCCATACCCATTCTCCCTGTGTTTCAGAAGGATTGGGATTTGGCATAATCGACTGTGCGATGGGAACTCCCTGAGTGTTATGAATTAATGACTGCGGTATGGGATTTCCCGCCAAGTCAAGTATGCTGAAGAAACCGATGTCCTGCGAGGGCGTTTTGTTGATTATCTGGTATGCGTAGATATACTGGTCGCCTGAGGGAAAACTGATTCCGGAAAACGGATTTTCGGCCATTGTATAGACGGCCCATTCGAGGACCATATTAAAGCCGTCCTGAGTATAGGCTTTGTTGCCCTCCCATTGATCCAGAGAGCTGTTATACAAGGCCGACGCGTTTTGTGCAGACAGGATTACCGCAAATAATACTGCCAACATCCCGATTGTTTTAGTAATCTTCATTGTTTCCTCTCAGTCAAATTGAATGGTTTTCTTGCTGAAGCCGATTTTTAGTGTTTTCTCCTCAGTCCAAATGCCATTAATGTTCCCGTGATTATCATTAAAAATGAGGCCGGTTCCGGGACAGGCGAGGGCAATTCCACAATCGCTCCGCCTGCATAGCCGCCGGCAACATAACCATATCCCCATTCAGGGGCATAGCTGCTGGTGAATAAAAGAGTCGTTGAGCGTTCACCTGAACTGATGTTGTCGGTAAGATACAAATAAATAACGCTTTCAGGGAGCTTTGAAGACATGGCCGGATTGATGCCGCCTGCAGTGGAGTAGCTTTTCGCGGGGTCGTAAGTGGCGTCGGGGGTGTCGGCAATCGAAGGCAGACCTACCGAAAAGTAATCAATTCCAACCGTAGAGTTGGTGTTGAAAACTTGATATGCGTAAACGTAACGGTCATTGCTGAAAGAAACAGAACCGGAGTAGTCGCCGGGTGCATAGACGGCGTAATCAACAAATCCATTAAGCGCGCCGCCGGATGAAAAAGGAACGCTGCCCCGGTATAAAGACATCGCTGCCGGGTCTTGCCATATTGCAGCACTTGTTTTTTGTACAATCATAAACATCAACATCAGAGTCAATATCCGAACGCCCCGTTTTGCCGTCACAACTACCTCCCCCGTTACGGTTCTGGCTCTATTTTGTCTTCTATTTTCAAAAGTGTCGTTACAAAAACCAAACGTCAAATGTCTTTCACGCAGACATCCTGCCCGATGTGCGCAGAACGGCTGCGTCTCTCTTCTCGAAATCTCTTCCAGTAAAAACTCCTCCGCCCGATACCGAAAGCAAGGCCCCTTTGCCTGCTGTCGGTTTGTGACTGTAAGTCCTTTTAAATAAATGACTTGCAGTTATCTACACACGTGATCTTCTCTGAAACCCCCCGAAAGTTGAGCTGTGTCGCCACAGCGGTAAATAGAAAAGACCCACTGTCAAAGAGCAACTACCCTTCTCTCTTCTTCTGTGAGTTTT
Source organism: uncultured Pirellulales bacterium (assembly GCA_964387385.1). GTDB lineage: Bacteria > Planctomycetota > Phycisphaerae > Sedimentisphaerales > Anaerobacaceae > Fen-1362. The sequence continues at coordinate 404 of CAYLXJ010000135.1, read as the reverse complement.
CTCTTCAGCCCCCAAGCTGATGATTGTATTAAATCATATTATTAAAGGTAAGTCAAGTATTTTTTGGAGAAATTTAAAAATATTTTTAAAGCCGGGAAAACGCCTTAAATCTGCTTGAAAAAGGCCTTTTCCGGCGATTAAATTAAACAGAGGTTTTTTCCTGATTCAAAATTATTTTGGCGGTAAAAGTTTGTAGCTGACAAATGCTACTTGCGAGCTGTCGGGAGACCAGGAGGGGACATTAATAGTTCCCTGTCCGCCGAAAAGACGGGTCAGCACTTTTGGTTGGCCTCCTTTAAGCGGCATAATTCTTAACGCCACGTCTTTATTTGCAGGGTGTCCCTTGACGGTCTTGTCGTAAGACACTAATACCAGCCATTTACCATCGGGTGAGGGGTGCGGGA
>CAYLXJ010000134.1:0-6739 GCA_964387385.1 uncultured Pirellulales bacterium | reverse complement strand
ACGCAAGCACTATCACTATCCTCGTAAATGAGGTCATCATCACTAATAAACTTGGCAGAATTGCAAGCCCCGTGAAAATGATGACCAGCTTTACCGGTGTTGACCAGTCCTTCGCTTTGCCCTGCTCAGCCGTCGCCTTATCAACGATTGTCATCAGCTCATTTATGCTGGGCATTGTCTGAGAAGGGTTTGCCGGATTGACGGACGGTATCTTCGGGGTTGTCGGCTGCAGGCCTGATACCGATTCCGCGATTCCCGCGGATGTCAGGATTATTGTAACTATTATGAGCAGATATCTGCTTTTCATTTTTTTTAACTCCTCGCTTCCAGCTCAGCCGCAAAATCCGCCGCTTCGGTTATATCAGCCAGCATCGTAATCGTCTCATTTGTGCTCGCTATCAGCAGTCGCCGGTTTCCTGCCTGAACCAAATGTATCCCCTTGCGAGGTGCCAGATACGCCGTCTCGATTACTCGAATCTGTTTTCCCGTCTGATTTGTCAGCCGCGGCATAAGCTTTTTCGAAACGTAAATTACCGCAATTCCGAGCGCCGCGACCAGCACTAACGACAAAAGCATTTTATAAAAATACTCCCGTCCGCCCGTTTGAAACGCCGGAAAACTGTCTTCTGCCTTCTGTCCTCCGTCCTCTGTCTTCTGTTCCTGCGTGGCTTTTACCCGGCTTACTAATGGGTATAGTCCGCCGGCCAGTATCAATCCGGCCAATATGACAACAAGTTTTATCTTCCCTTTAGCCACTTTATAGAACGCACCTTTACCGTTAATATTATGAGCAAATGACGTGCCTGAGCGATATTGCCGGTTTTTAGCGTGTTTACGCGGCTAAAAGCCCGGATCGGCGTTCTGTAATTGAGGAAAAATCAGACGGTTTGTATAAAACTTAACGCAGTATTGCAATCAATACCTGCGGCTGTGTTGACGCAATCGCGTCCGCCGCTATCCAGGTGCTGTCCGGGCCCGCCCCCCAGGAATACGTCGCCCATTTGCCCGTCGCAGGCAGGTTCGCTCGCAGAAACTCCTCGACCGCCCTGGCTCGTTTGGCGGCAAGCACCATTTCCTTTTCCCCCTCTTTGCCGCTTCCGCCTATGCACAAAACACACAGCTTTACCTTCGCTGTGCTCTCATCCCGCACAAGGCCTGCACAAAATTCCCTGAGGAATTGCTCGCCTTCGGCGTTCAAAGATACCTCTTCGCTGCTGAATTGTATGTCCGTCAGTGCGAAATTCACCTTCTCGGCCGCTATTGGCGACGGCATCGTGCTGCTGAACGATTCGATCCTGCTCAAAATCCTCCGCACTCGTTCGCTGCGGGCGTCAACTGTCTTGTCGTCAGTGTCCTTTTCAGGATTTTCCACGGAGTAATAATACGAGCTGCCCGTATCAATATTTTTCCCTGCCCCGAAACCTGCCTTGAACGACTCGATAAATGACCACCCGCCGCCCTTACCTTCGTCCATCAGGGTCTCGTCACGCACACTGCCCAAACTCAGCAATACCACAAAAAAAGCCAGCAACAGCGCCGCCAGCGTTGAAAACGTGATTATATACACCGGTGCTTTTGGCGAGCTTTCAACTATTACCTTTCGTTCCCGGCTCATTTATTTACGCCCTGTCCCAGCAAAACAATTTCAAGCACTCCATCGGACGCTTCTTTTCCCTGTCTGCTTTGTTCAGTTGCCGTGCCTCCCGCTGAAATCCCAAACCTGCTGCGTTCGAGTCCGCCTTTTGTCGTCAGGTAATCCACCACCGCCGACGCACGCGCAAGCCCGACGGTGTTTTCTGCCGCCGGCCCCGATGACCTGTATTCGCTTATGACTATTCCGTTGGTTAATCTTGTGAGATATGCTGCCAGCGTATCCAGTAACTTTCTGCCTTCTGCTGACATCGCTGTTGCCTTTCCCGCAAAAACTTTGCTCGATGGTATCAGAAACAGCCGCGCCTCGTATGGGTCGCGAAGCTGCTTTGATTCTTTCAGCAGACCATGCGTTCCCTTTTCGAGTGTCTTATGTTCGCTTCCCTCAAGGGTCGCCTCGACCGGTTCGGCCTCCATTACTCGTGAAAGAGTGTTGCGATACATCTTGTCCGACAGCTTAAATCCGGGCATTATCCGCCGAAAGCCGTTTCTCAAAGCCGGTATTGTGTCCCTGCCGATGTCTGAAAATGTCAGCAAAAGCACAAAGAACGTCAGCAGAAGTGTCATACAGTCGCTGAATGTAAGCATCCATTCCGGTGCCCCCGGCGGGTCTTCCGGCTCAGGTGGTTTTTTCTTAAATGCCATTAGACGGTTGCTTTCACTTCTTTGCGCCTGCTGTGCGCCATAAATACCTGCATCTTCTCACGCACGACCGTCGGGCTTTCGCCTGCCGATATCGAGCATATCCCTTCCACAATCATTTCCTTTGCAGTTACCTCCGCCTTCGAATAAAGGCCCAGCTTGCCTGCGAGCGGGATAAAAACAAGGTTGGCCGACATCGCGCCGTAAAAAGTCGTAATAAGAGCCACTGCCATTCCCGCCCCGATTGATTCAGGCGAGGTCATATTCCGAAGCATCTGCACAAGTCCTATCAGCGTCCCTATCATTCCGAATGCCGGTGCCGCCGCCCCCATAAACTCCAGTATTTTCTTGCCTGTTGCGTGCCTGTCCTGTAGATACTGTATTTCCATCATCATAATGTCTCTTATTGCCTCCCCGTCCTGCCCGTCAACCAGCATCTGCAGCCCCCTGACCATGAACGGGTCCTTCACTTTGGTGATTTCCTGTTCCAGAGCCAAGGCGCCGTCCCTTCTGCTTATCGCGGCATAGTTGACCATCTTCTGGATTATTTCATACTGAGGCGGAATCTTCGCCAGTATCGTCTTCTTGATGACCGAGAATATCCCCAGAAACTGCGGCAGCGAGAAATGTATCATCGTCGCGCATAGCATCCCGCCTATCGTAATCGCCATCGACGGGTAATCGATGAATATCGTATAGCTTCCCCCCATCAAAATCGCCCAGGCGATGACTATAAATCCAAGCACTATTCCTATTATCGTTCCGACATCCATAATTTACTATCCTGTCCGGCGTGGTTCTGGCCCGCCTGCGGTTCAGGGCGAAGCGGGGCCTTCTACAACTTCCTTCAATCTCTGGCAGAGGACCGCCGCCAGCTTCGGTTCCGTCGTTACCATTTCGGCCAGTAATTTCGCTTTGGTCCTTTCCGTCATAAAATAAAGAATCTTTACAGCGTCATCTATTGTCCCTCCCTGTATCCTGCCCGTCTCCATCTGCTTGGTACACATACTGCTTATCAGCTTGCTCGCGCTTGACGGGTCCATCTTGTCGTAGGTGGCTGCTATTCCGGTAAGGTTGGCTTTTTCGCTCTGTGCGATTTGCGCCTTTGCGTCAAGCAGCCGGTTTCTCTGCTCCTTGAGGTTTGCTGCCATCGCAGCCATTTCCACTCTTAGCCGGTTCAGCTCCTCGATGTCTTTCTTCAGCGTTTCCTGCGTCACCGCCAGACGCTCCTCGCGCGACTCAAGCTCTTTCATTTTGCCTTCGTATTCGCGTATCTTTTCCCGGACCTCGTAAATCAAGCTCTTGAGCTGCTTCTGGCTAAGCGTTCTCGACAGCGCCTCTTCCGAAGCTTGCGTAACTATCGGTGTTGTTTCTGCGCCGGTCGTTGATAGTGTGGCGTTGGCGTCTGGCTGTGTTGATGACGCGACAGAAGCCGCTGACTGGTTCTTTTTCCCCAAAATCCACATCACGCCGAATGCGACGGCAAAACTCAAAAGCCCGCCTGCTATCATTATTATTATATGTTTCTTGCTCACTTTATTGTCTCCGCAAAATCATTTTTTATCCTGTCTTTATCTCTGCGACCGGCACTGCGTAGCTTCAGCGAAGCGGGGTCCCCGCGGTGAAACTTCCTGAACGCGCATATTTCAGTGTCGCTGTCTCGTCTGTCTGTTTCTGCTCTAACTTTTCCTGCTCTTCTATGAATCTCCTTTTCGCCTGTTCTCTGAGCCGTTCGAGTTCTTCCTTGAATCGCCTGATTTTCAATACCTCGGCTACCTTCTTTTTTTGTTCCGATTCAAGCTCGCTTGCCTTTTTCTCGAGCAGTTTTATCTGTTCGTCTGTGGCTGAGGAGTTTCGCAGGAAAAACTCCTGCGTCCCCAAACGTCTGCCCGGTATTTCACCTGCGATTGATTGATATATCTCCCGTAGTATTCTCTGCTGCATCAATAGCTCGCTTCGCGTCTGGGCAAGCTTTTCCGTTATTGCAAAGAGCTCTTGTGTCTTTATTATTTCCTGTTTGGCCTTTACGTCCAAAACACGCTGCAGCCGCCATACAAATCGCCGCATTTAATCCGGTTCCTCAATTTTTTCCGCCCAATAACCTGTCCCACGCCTGCGTTATCGCCGTCATTTGTCCTACTGTCTCCCGCAAGCTGGTTCTCTGTCTCACCTGCTGTATCAAAAAGTCCCTTATCCTGTCTATCAGCGCTATTGCCCCGTCGATTCGTTTGTTGCTGCCGGGCGAAAACGCACCGATATTTATCAGGTCCTCTGCGTCGGCGTATGTCGCGTAAATCTCACGCAGCTTTCTCGCAGCCGTCTTGTGCTCCTCGCTCGTTACTGCGGGCATCAGCCGGCTGACGCTGGCAAGTATATCGACAGCGGGAAAATATCCCCGCTCTGCCAATTTTCTCGAAAGAACTATGTGGCCGTCCAATAAGCTCCTTGCGCTGTCAGCCACCGGGTCTGTCAGGTCGTCATTTTCAACAAGCACTGTCAATATTCCAGTTATGCTTCCTGTCTCCGCACGCCCAAGCCGTTCGATAAGGCGAGGCAGTAGCGAAAAAACGCTCGGACAATAACCTTTCGTCGCCGGCGGTTCGCCCGCCGCAAGACCTATCTCACGCTGCGCCTGTGCAAATCGCGTTAGCGAATCCATCATAAACAGCACGTTTTTCCCCTTGTCCCTGAAATACTCCGCTACCGTCACCGCCATAAACGCCGCCTTGACACGCTGTATCGGCGGCGAATCCGATGTCGCTACCACTACTACGCTTTTACGCAGCCCCTCCGGCCCTAAATCGTTTTCCAGAAACTCACGTACCTCTCTTCCTCGCTCCCCTATCAAAGCAACCACGTTTACGTCCGCCTCGCTCGATGTCGCGATATCGCCCAGCAAAACACTTTTACCTACGCCGCTTCCTGAAAAAATCCCGATTCGCTGGCCTCTTCCGCAAGTAAGCAATCCGTCAATCGAGCGTATCCCGAGCGCAAGCGGTTCATTTATTTTTTTGCGGGCCAGCGGTGCCGGGCCTTGCGCGTCCAGCGCCCTTTTCTCATTACCTGGAAGCGACCCCATTTCGTCGATTGGTTCACCCAGCCCGTTTATCACCCTGCCTAATATGCCGTCGCTGAGCACTATATGTCTCGGCGTCGTTCTCGCTGTTACCGTATCCCCAGGCGATATCCCGTCTATATGCTCTAACGGAAGCAGTATCAAATGGTCGTTGCGAAATCCTACTACCTCCGCCAGAACTCTTCTGCCGTCGCGTATGTGAATACCGCACATCTCCCCTAATCCCACTATCGGCCCGTTCGATTCCACCGTCAGCCCGGAAACTTTTACTACGGTCCCCTGGCAATCTAACAGATTAATCGTCTCAACCGCCGAATATAACCGCTCAAAATCAACTAAGTTTTCAATATCGCTTACTGCCATTTTTCCTTTTTCTTTTTTACTTTTTACACAACTTTGCTAAGCGCCCTCCCCACCTGCTCTAAATGCTCTTCTATCAGCGACTCAATCTTCCCCTTCGGCGTCTCAACTACGCACTGTGCCTGCCCTATACCGGGGTCGGCGACAAATTTCACACCGGCGTGTGTTTCGTTGTCCTGCTGTATTTGCTGAAACTTCGTTAAGTCCTGCGGATTCAGCCGGACTGTAATGTCCTGCCTTGTCGGCGCGTTGTTCAGCGCCTCCTGAATTATCGTTTCAATCTGATAATCCCCGTCCTTGACTTTCTGCACTAATATCTTTCTCGCTATCGCAACCGCTAATTTCGCAATCCCCTGCCTGTGCTCGACAATCGCCTTCTCATATACAAGCTGAATCTGCTCCGCTATCACTTCCAGCGTCTGTAATACCTGCGCACATTGCTGCTTTTGACTTTCGAGTTCTGCCAGCGCATCCTCACCTGTATCGCCCTGCGGTATGTCAATCACCATTGTCGGCGTCGAAATCACCTTCAGCGACTCAATCGGCTTCGCAAGTTTTACCGCCGGCATACTCACCATTTTTCACCTTTTCTTTTTTGTGCCTTTTGACTGCCCTGCCTAACTTTAGCGAAGCAGGGTGCCTTTTTGTGGCTACCCTTCAACGAACATAAGCTCGCCCTTGAGATTCATTTCTCGCAGCACCTTCACAATTTCCTCACGTGAAGTCGCGATTTCCTCTTTCTTTGGTGCCGCCATAAGCGATGTTTCCTCATCGACCATGGCGCTCGCGCGTTCCGATATGTTCGACCGTATTTTTTGTTTTATCCCCGCGTCGGCGTTGGTTAACGCTAACGCCAGCTTTTTCGCGTCTATACCTCTTAGTCCCTGTTGTAATGACCTGTCCGCTACAAGCGGAATGTCCTCCCAGATTATCATCAATTCCGCCACCTTGTCTGCCGCACCGGCGTCCTTTTCCTTGATTGCCCCTATCATCCCGTCTCGAAGTTCCTTG
>CAYLXJ010000133.1:0-6770 GCA_964387385.1 uncultured Pirellulales bacterium | reverse complement strand
GGGTTTTAACTTTGCAACAAAATCAAGATCAAATCGGCCACCCTGCCTGTATTTATCGTTAAGCATTTCGACAGTGTGCTCGGATGTGCCGAGGGTTGTATTGTCTGTCGATGTGTTGACCATATTGACCTGTATTGCGACGGCCCGCTGGTTTTGAAAGAAAATAAATGACGGCAGGTTTTCCGGGTATCTCTTGCACCAGCGGCAGCACCAGGACTCAAGCGTGTTAGGATTATAAAAATAGCCGAAGGACTTGAGTATTGAGCGAGTCGAGACGGCTTTGCCAATAGTCCTGATTAAAAATGAGCTTGGCGAAAAGACCTTTTTAATCAGCGGATTCTTATTCATTGTGCCGGTAATTATCTTTTTGACCAGTTCTGTCTTATAAACCGTTGCACAAAGCTCAAAACAATACCTTGATGAGCGAGTCCGGCCTGATTTCCAATTGAGTTTATGAACTGTTTTGCCGCCGATCGTCATATCAGCAATCACGTCGGTTGTATCCCTGAAAAGCTCGGGGGCCCACTTTAACGAGAAACCGAAAATATCTTCTTTGTGTTCGAGAAAAGCTCTGTCAACAACATCAAAATCAACGGCATCAAAATAGACCACGTCGTCGATGCCGAAAAGAATGTAGGGCGTTTCAACCTGCCCCACAAGGCGAAGAAAATCGCTGTGAAAATCTTTCTCTCTGATGACGATACAGCCGGGAAACCTCCGGAAAACCTGCTCATATTCCTGATCGAAGAGCGCAACTTTATAAATAACATAGGTCTGAATAAGCTCAGCGGGCAGGAACCTGTAAAGGGATTCGAGATACGCGTGGAGCTGGAGAGGCCGGTTTTTAGTGAACACAATGTTGCTTATAATTTTTTTCATATCGCGCCTGTTGATGGACAAGTCCTATTCATCCAGCGAGTCGTCGTTAATTATATTCTGAACGGCAGGCGAAGACAAAATCTTATCCGCGAGGCGGCTGAACTTTCGATGGGTTTTGGCACGGAGCTTGAATTCCTGCGGGTTTATTACCTGTGTGGCATGGGCAAGATGGGTAATATAATGGCCCATTTCAGCGGGCGGCAATTCGACGGTCTTATAACCGCGGTCAATGAGTTCGTAATAAAGTTTCTGGCCTGCGGTAAAACCCTCTTCGTTACCCATAAGAAACGAAAGTCCTTCTTTGCGCAAAATCTCCGTTCTATACAGGCAGCAAATCGAGCGATTGTAATAACGCAATTTTCCCAATTGTTCGGGCGTGCTGAAAGTCGAACGAAACATCGCCTTGAAATCGGTATATTTTTTCAAAATCTGCAACCATTGTGATGTCAATTCAATTTTTCCTGAGCCGACGCAGGCGATTTTCGGGTCATTATTGAAATGAGAAATCAGCTCAATCAGCCAGCCGGTTTTTTTCACAAAGGTATCTGTGTGCATCGCGACAAAAAATTCGGTATTGCAGTCAGCCAAACCGAGGTCGAGGGCTGAGGCCTGGTCGTAACTGCCGCGTAGCTGTCCCGGCTGGAAAGGCCGCTCGATAAGCCGAATCCACTTTAAGCGTCGCAGGTACTCGACGGACTCGTCTTTCGAGTCGTTATCGACGACGACTACCTCGTAATGGCAGTTTGTGAATTTACGAATACTGCGCAGGCAAAGGCGCGTGAAATCGATGGTCTTGTAATTAACAATGCAGATGGTTGCCTTGTTGGGCGTCAGATTAGACATATTACCTGTTTTTATACATCGAGTCGTAATACTTCTGGTAATCGCCTGAAACGATGTTGGCAAGCCAGTTGCGGTTGGCCAAGTACCAGTCGATTGTTTTGGCGATTCCCTGCTCAAACGAGACGGACGGCCGCCAGCCGAGCTGATTGATTATTTTGGACGCGTCAATGGCGTATCGCCTGTCGTGACCCGGGCGGTCGGTAACATGTTTGATAAGGGATTTTGGTTTACCCAAACGTTCGAGAATCAGCTCGACGACCGAGAAGTTTGTTTTCTCGTTGCAGCCGCCGATATTGTAGATTTCCCCCGGCGGGGCCTCCATCAAGACCTTCCAGACAGCCATGCAGTGGTCGTAAACGTAGAGCCAGTCGCGGATTTGCAGGCCGTCGCCGTAAACAGGAAGCTCCTTGTCATTGAGGGCATTATTTATCATCAGCGGTATCAGTTTTTCGGGGAACTGATACGGCCCATAGTTATTTGAACATCTCGTTATATTGACGGGCAGACCCCATGTGTGGCCGAAAGCGCGGACAAGCAGGTCAGCCGAGGCCTTGCTGGCCGAATACGGCGAATTGGGGCTAAGCGACGTATCCTCAGTAAATTTGCCTTCGGGACCGAGAGCGCCGTAAACCTCATCGGTTGAAATCTGGACGAAACGCGACAGTTTCCTGTCTCTCGCGGCCTCAAGAAGCGTCAGCGTGCCCGTAACGTTGGTCTCGATAAAAATTTTCGGCTCTGTGATTGAGCGGTCAACGTGGCTTTCGGCGGCGAAATTCACAATCGAGTCGATTTTGTATTCGTCTATGATTCGCTCGATGAGACACCCGTCGCATATATCGCCTTTGATGAACTTATGATTAGGGTGGCTTTCAAAACCGGAAAGGTTCTCAAGGTTGCCGGCGTAAGTGAGCTTGTCGAGATTGACAATGAAACAATCCGCGTGCTCGGCAAGCGCCATCCGCACAAAGTTGCTGCCTATGAAGCCCGCACCGCCTGTAACTAATATTTTTCTCATATCCTTCGACTCTGCTGAGGACAGGACTTTTTCAAAAATTCTTCCAAAGGCCCCTGCCAGGGTTTTATAGGCCCGCTGAGCAATGGCCTGATTTTACCACAATCGAACATGCTGTTAAGGGGTCTGGCGGCAGCGGTAGGAAAATCATCGGTCTTGCAGGGTGTTATCTGCACATCCAGCTTAAGTGTTTCGGCTATGAATTTCGCTACTTCAAACCTGCTGGCGTAACCCTGGCTTGCGAAATGATATATGCCCTTCGGCTTTTTCAGGGTAAGGTCGCAAACCGCCTTTGCCGCCTCAGTTGTCGCCGTAGGGGAACCTATCTGGTCATCGACAACTTTCAACTCTTTCTCAGTTCGAGCTTTCTGCAGGATTTTTTTTATAAAATTATCACCATTAAGTCCATAGGTCCACTCGACCCGGATTATGCAGTGCCGGCAACGATTTTCCGCCAGAAGCCGTTCGCCAGCAAGCTTGGTTCGGCCATAGGCGTTGATGGGGTGCGGCACATCCTTTTCAGTATAGGGCTTGCTGCTTTTGCCGTCAAAAACGAAGTCGGTGCTGATATGAAGGACCCAGGCGCCTGAGTTCCTCGCAAGAATAGCCAGCTCTCCTACTGCCTCGGTATTGACGCGAAACGCCTTTTCGGTTTCGGTCTCGGCCTTTTCGACGTTCGTGTAAGCGGCGCAATTTATTATTGTTTGCGCCCCCCTGATTGCCTCGGCCAGCTGCTTTGGATTTGTGATGTCAAATTCAGGCAAATCGAAAACCTTGAAATCAAGCCCCCGGCTTTTACACTCTGCGACGACTTCGGTTCCCAGCATACCTTTACCGCCGAGAATGATTATCTTGTCGCCTGAACCGGTCATTCGGATTCCTTATACTTCGGTAGTTTATCCTTATGTATGTCCTTCAGACGTAGAAAGCCAGCGTCCTTTTTCGAGACAATCGGCGAATCGACGGGCCAGGGGATATTGAGGTCTGGGTCATTCCAAATTATGCCGGCGTCCGCGGCGGCGTTATAATATTCGGTGCATTTATAGCTGAATAAGGCCGTATCAGTTAAGACGCAAAAGCCGTGCGCGAAACCCGGCGGAATATAAATCTGCCTGTGGTTCGATGCCGATATAGTGTCCGCGACCCATTGTCCGAAAGTCGGCGAACCAAGGCGGATATCAACAGCCACATCGTAAACCTCGCCTGAAAGCACCTGCACTAACTTGCCCTGCGGATTGGGATATTGATAATGAAGCCCCCGCAGGACGTTTTTCACTGAATACGAGACGTTATCCTGCACAAACGCTTCTTTGATACCCATCTGCTCGTATCGCTTCCGGCTGAATGTCTCCAGAAACCAGCCGCGAGCGTCGCTGAATACGTCGGGCTCGATAATAAGCACTTCCGGCAGTTTGGTTTTAGTAACTTTCATTCAATGATGCTCATCGGCAATTGCGAGCAGATATTGTCCATACCAGTTTTTGGATAACGCTTCGGCGAGGCGCACTAATTGTTTTTTATCTATCAGGCCGAGGCGAAAGGCAATTTCCTCGGGGCAGGCAATCATCAGGCCCTGCCTGTGCTGAACGGTCTGGACAAATGTTGCGGCCTCAAGCATCGATTCGGGAGTGCCTGTATCGAGCCAGGCGATACCCCTGCCCAACAACTCGACTTTGAGCTTGCCTTTTTTAAGATAGGCGTTGTTGAGGTCTGTGATTTCAAGCTCGCCTCTGGCCGAGGGCTTGATTTTTGAGGCGATGTCGGCGACTTCGGAATCGTAAAAATAAAGCCCGACGGCGGCGTAATTAGATTTCGGTTTTTCCGGCTTTTCCTCGATTGAAATGACTTTGCCTTCCTTATCAAATTCGATAACCCCATAGCGTTCGGGGTCGGCGACCCGATAGCCGAAAATCGTCGCCCCCGTCTCATTGGCAGCAGCTTTTTTGAGCGACTCGACCAGCGAATGGCCGAAAAAGATATTGTCGCCCAAAATCAGGCAGCCCGGGCTTCCCGCCAGAAACGATTTGCCGATAATAAACGCCTGGGCAAGCCCTTCAGGTTTCGGCTGTTCGGCGTAATCTAAGCGGATTCCCCATTGCGAGCCGTCGCCCAAAACCTTTTTATACAAAGGCAGGTCCGCGGGCGTGCTGATTACCAGCATCTCCTTGATACCCGCCAGCATAAGCGTAGTCAGCGGATAATAGACCATCGGCTTATCGTAAATCGGTATAAGCTGCTTACTTATAGCGCGAGTGATTGGATGCAGCCGGGTTCCGCTCCCGCCGGCGAGGATTATTCCCTTGTAACTCATAAAATTATCTCCAGTTTCAGAACTGGTTTAAGAAACGCAGGTCGTTTTCGTAGAATAATCTAATGTCGGTGATTCCGTATTTACGCATAGCGAGGCGTTCGATGCCAAAGCCGAATGCCCAGCCGGTGTAACGTTCGCTGTCGATACCTACGGCGTCAAAAACGTTGGGGTCAACCATACCGCAACCGCCCATCTCGACCCAGCCCTCCTTGCCCGTTTTATCAACCAGAAGCAAATCGACTTCGGCACTCGGCTCGGTGAAGGGGAAAAAGCTGGGTCTGAAACGCCATTTGGCGTCCTTACCTAAAAACGCCTTAATAAACTGGTCGATTGTCGTTTTCATATCGACCATACTGACGCCCTCATCGACGACAAGCGCCTCGAGCTGGTGAAACATAAACATATGAGTCGCATCGACGGTATCGGGCCTGTAAACCCTGCCCGGAGCGACGACACGGATGGGGGGTTTTGTTTTTTCCATTACGCGAATTTGAATGGTCGATGTCTGGCTGCGTAAAAGCGTGCGGTCGTCGATGTAAAAGTTATCCAGCGGGTCGCGTGCGGGGTGCTCGGCGGGGATATTGAGAGCGACGAAATTATGCCATTCATCCTCGACCTCTGGGCCGTATGCGACCGAGAAACCCATTCGGGCGAAAATCTCAAGCAGCTCGTTTATGGTCTGCGTGATAACGTGCCGTTTGCCGATGCGAGGAAGACGTCCCGGAATTGTAACATCTATAAGCTGCTTTTTTTTGGCCTGTGCCGAGGCGAGGATTTTTTCCTTAAACTGCTCGAAAGCTGCGGTTACCTCGTTTTTGATTTTATTGGCCAGTTGCCCCGCGGCGGGCCTCTGGTCGGCGGGACATTTGCCTATCTGAGTGAGTATCTGCGTAACAAGGCCCTTGCGGCCGAGATACTTTATGCGGAATTGTTCCAGCGAAGCCAAATCCCTGACGGTTTTTAATTCGTCTAAGGCGTCTTTAGCGATTTTGGCGAACTGTTCGAGCATCTCCGCGTTCTCGGCGGTGAAATTATTTAAGTTTTCGCGACGTTTGCGGCAGCCACGATGGCGTCAAAGGCGACGGGGTCGGCTATAGCTATTTCACTGAGCATTTTACGGTTCAGCGTAATATTAGCTTTTTTGAGGCCGTTGATAAGCCGGCTGTACATAATGCCGCGCTGTCTGCAGGCGGCGGTCAGCCGCGTAATCCACAAGGCCCTGAAATCGCGTTTGCGCAATTTCCGGCTGACGCGGGCATAAACGCCAGCCCGCACGATGGCCTGTTTTGCCGCACGATATAAATGGCCTGCCGAACTTCTTCGGCCCTTCGCCAGCTTCAATACACGCCTATGCTTCTGATGTCTTGCCGCGCCTTTTCTGGTTCTTGGCATAATTTCCCTTTCTGTTTTTTACCGCAGAGACCGGTAAGCACCCAGGTTTATCCTGGGGGTTAACCCCCAACATAAAGTTGGGGGCTTATCGGTTTTGTTTCTATTTGCCCAAGGCAAGTTTCATTTTTTCGGCATAAACGCCGGTAACGACGGCCGCGCCTGTCAGCCGGCGACGGCGTTTCGCATTTTTGGAGCTCATTAAATGCCCTAAGCCCGGGTGTTTATACCTGAGCTTGCCTTTGGCAGTAATCTTAAACCTTTTCTTTATTCCCTTATGGGTCTTCATCTTATACATTTATAGTAATCCTGAAAAAACTAAAAAGCAGTGTACAA
>CAYLXJ010000132.1:0-6774 GCA_964387385.1 uncultured Pirellulales bacterium | reverse complement strand
GTAGTTATGTTAATCGGCGGCTTAATGGCTTTGATTTTCCTGTTTCAGCATTACTATGAGCGAATCCTCGGCTGGTGCCTTGCGCATAAGATTAAGTTTTTATCAATACCCGCGACGCTGATGGTCCTTGGCGTTTTTATCTGGTTCGGTTTCGACAGGGTGTTAGGTTTTATGCCTCGTTTTATCAAGGCCAACGCCGTATGGTCGGCCTTTGCTCATACGTTTCCGGGATTAGGCAGGGAGTTTATGCCGCCTTTAGACGAGGGGTCGTTTTTGTATATGCCCACTACGATGGCGCACGCCTCGATAGGCGAGGCGCTTGATATTCTGCAAAAACAGGATGTGGCGATAGGCAGCATTCCTGAGATTGAGTCAGTAACAGGTAAAATCGGCAGGGCGGAATCCGCCCTCGACCCCGCTCCCGTTGGTATGATTGAAACGGTCATAAATTATAAAGATGAATACGTCACCGACAAAAACGGAAGACGGGTGAATTTCAAATATGACAGACGCAAAGGCGAATTCGTTCGGGACGTTAACAACGAACTCATCGAGGATACTTTCGGCAGGCCTTACAGGCAATGGAGGGATGAAATAAGGACGCCGGACGACATCTGGAAGGAAATTCTCGCCGCCGCCCAGATACCCGGCACGACAAGCGCACCGAAATTGCAGCCGATTGCGGCCCGGCTGGTTATGCTGCAAAGCGGTATACGGGCTGCGATGGGGGTAAAAATAAAAGGACCCGACCTCGAAACTATCGAAAAGGTCGGCTTCGAGGTTGAAAAAATGCTCAAAGAAACGCCCGGCGTCGAGCCGGTGACGGTCATAGCGGACAGGATTATCGGCAAGCCGTATTTGGAGATTGTTCCCGACAGACGAGCGATTGCCCGTTACGGCATATCAATTGAGAAGTTTCAGCAGGTTGTGGAGGTCGCCATAGGCGGAATACAGGTAACGACAACGGTCGAGGGCCGGTTCAGATTTCCAGTGCGAGTAAGATACCCGCGCGAGTTGCGAGACCAAATTGAGACGATGAGCAAAATCCTGGTGCCGGCTTCGGACGGCGCACAGATACCGATTATTCAACTTGCCGAGATTCGCTACGTTCGCGGACCTGAAGTGATAAAAAGCGAGGACACCGTGCTGGTGGGTTACGTCCTGTTCGATAAAAAGGAAGGGTTCGCAGAGGTAGATGTTGTTGAAAACGCTGACAGGGTCATAAAGGAAAAGGAAAGAGCAGGCGTTTTTGTCAGGCCTGTGGGTGTTGATATCACATTTGCCGGAACATACGAAAATCAGCTTCACGCTGCGAGGACCTTGATGATTATGGTGCCGATTTCGCTTTTTACCATATTCCTCGTTCTGTATTTTCAGTTCAGGGCCGTTTCGACAACGATGATGGTTTTTGTCGGTGTGATGGTGGCCTGGTCGGGGGCGTTTCTGCTTATATGGCTTTATGCACAGCCGTGGTATATGAATTTTTCACTGTTCGGCGTAAATATGCGGGAACTGTTTCAGGTGCACCCGATAAACCTCAGCGTCGCCGTCTGGGTTGGATTTTTGGCGTTATTCGGCATAAGCGATGACGACGGCGTGATAATGGGAACGTATCTGGACCACTCATTCCGGGACAGAAAACCCGCTACCATCGAGCAGATTCGCCAAACAACTATAGCAGGCGGCAAACGGCGCGTCAGGGCGGCATTGATGACGACAGCGACGACTATCTTAGCGCTGATACCGGTTTTCACATCGACGGGTCGGGGAAGCGATATTATGGTGCCGATGGCGATACCGTCATTCGGCGGAATGACCATCGAGCTATTGACAATGCTGATTGTGCCGGTATTGTATTGCGCAAGAGAAGAACGGAAACTGAAACGGATGACAAGTAATCCGCCGTAAAAAATATGAGCGTTTATATTCATAATATTGCCTGCGTGGTGCCGAAGACCCGATATACGCAGCAATTTATTATGAAAAAAATAAAACGCCTCATAAACGCCTCCCCGAAAACCAGCCGATACATCGACAGCATTTACAAAGGCAGCGCAATCGCGCACAGGTATAGCTGCATCGCTGACCCGGACGTTTTTTTTCGATACGACGGCAACGGGAAAATTGATATCCCGACGACCAAGGCACGCAACGATTTATTTGCAAAGTCGGCCAAAGAAATGTTTGTAAGTGTCGCCCGAAACGCAATCGAAACCTGCCCAGACACGAATTTCAGCGATATTACTCATCTTATAACGGTTTCCTGCACGGGCTTTTTCAATCCCGGCCCCGACTATCACATCATCGAAGGACTCGGCCTTAACAGCAATGTCAAGCGTTACAATATCGGCTTTATGGGCTGCCATGCTGCCTTCCCCGCCCTGCGTATGGCGCGCGATATATGTATCGCGGAGCCGGATGCGGCCGTCCTTGCTGTTTCCGTCGAATTGTGCTCTCTGCACTTGCAGCTTAAAGAAGACCTCGATTCATTGCTCGGCGGAGCGATTTTCGCAGACGGTGCCGCTGCGGTGCTGGTTAGCGCCAAAAAACCATCGCCCCCAAAAACCGGCTTTGAGCTCAAACACTTCGAATCGACCCTGATACCCGATAGTCGGGATGAAATGGCCTGGTCGATAACCGACACCGGCTTCGAAATGGTACTCTCGCAGTATATCCCCAAGATTATTCAGGCCAATATACGCGAAATTCTCGAACCCATACTTGCCAAACAGGGTATCGCCGTATCTGGTATCGACCACTGGGCAATTCACCCGGGCGGCAAAGCCATATTAGATAGAATCGAGAACTCATTAGGCATCCGCAGCCGCTGCGGCGCATCGAGAACAATACTGAAACAATTCGGCAATATGAGCAGCGCCACGATTCTTTTCGTTCTTAAAGAAATACTTAAACAGCAATGTACTGACGGCGGCGAAACAGTTTTTGCTTTGTCCTTTGGACCGGGACTTACCGTCGAAACCGCACTTCTCGAAAAATTCAACGCTTGATTAAAATGAGCAGCCGATTCAATCTCGATATGCACGATTACATTCACTCCACGGAGGGAAAACGTTTTTTCAATCGGCAAATGTTCGGCATTATCGCCAGCAGATATGATTTTATCACCCGTGCCCTTTCCTTCGGCCGGGACACGACTTGGAAAAACTGGCTTGTAAAACAGTTGCCCGACGTTAAATCACCTGCCTGTCTCGATATCGCCTGCGGAACGGGGGATATAACGTTTCGGTTAGCTGCTAAATATCCGAAAGGCAGAATCACCGGCATAGATATAACCGAGCAAATGCTCGACCTCGCACGCTCGCGATGTAAATACGAGAATATCACTTTTGCCCTCGGCGATATGTGCCGGCTGGATTTTCCTGACAACAGCTTCGACATTGTTACCGCCAGCTACGCCCTGCGAAACGCCCCCGACCTCGAAATCGCCCTTAAAGCAATATATCGCGTATTGAAGCCCCGTGCGACAGCCGCAATTCTCGATTTCTCGAAGCCAGCCAATCGCTTCTTACAAAAAATTGAGATTTTGCTTTTGAAATTCTGGGGCGGCTTCTGGGGAATCCTCCTGCATCGAAATCCCCAGCTTTATACCTACATCGCGGCAAGCTTAAAGCAATTCCCCGACAGCGTCGCTCTCAAAAAATCGATAACGCGTCTGGGCTTTACAAACTTACATTCCCGCAAACACTTCCTCGGCTTCACCGAAACCATCATCTTTCAAAAGCTTTAAAAATTTGCAAACAGGAAACCTAATGCTAACCTGGTGGCAGCAGAAAGCCGGCGTCCCAGTCCTTCCAGACGGGTTCTAAGCCCAGAGATTTCAGCATAGCTGCGATTTGGGCAGGGGTTCGGGCGTCATCGATTTCGAATTGGCCTACTGAGGCGTTATGATTTGTGTAGCCGCCGGGGTTTGTCTTGCTGCCTGCGCTCATTCGCGTTATGCCCAATTTAACAAGCTGGTCTCGCAACGCAGCCGGCTCGCGAGTCGAAATAGTCATTCCTGCGTCTGCGAAACACAGCCGAAGGGCGAGGAGCATCTGGACGAGATTTTTGTCGGAGAGAAGACGAAACTGTGTCTGGTCAACGTCCTTTGCTGGCCTCAATCGCGGAAAAGAAAATGACACACGGGACTGCCAGTAGCGTTTCATAAGATAATACGCGTGCTCGGCAAGGGCCAAGGTTTCAAGCCGCCAGTCCGAAAGTCCCAGCAAAGCGCCGATTCCGATTTCCCGCATACCTGCTTTGGCATAACTATCCGGCGTCTTTAATCTCTTGTCATAGTCGGCCTTCGGCCCTGCGGGATGATACTTGCGATAAGTGTCGCGGTCGTATGTTTCCTGATAAAGTGTTACACCTTCGATTCCAGCGGCGAACAGTTTCGAGTATTCATCAGCGGTCATTTGATAAATCTCAACTGAAATCGAGCTGAACTTGGGGCGCAATTTGGCAGCAAGCTCGCACAGGTAATCGACGCTGATGAATCCTCTGTCCTCGCTGCTGACTAAAAGCAGGTCTCTGAAACCCTCTTTTGCGATTATTTCCGCTTCATTAAGCGCCTGCTCAATAGTCAGGCGGATTCGGGGAAACTTGTGCGATTTATTGAAGCCGCAGTAAACACAATCATTGACGCAGAAATTCGATAAGTACAGAGGCGCGTATAACCGGACGGTCTTGCCAAACCGCTGAAGCGTTAGCTGATGGGCCAATTGCGCCATTTGCTCAAGATAATTTTCCGCGGCAGGCGAGACAAAAATCAGCAGCCGGTCGAGAACATAATACCCCGGCTTACGCGATAACGCCCATTCAACTTCAGAAGGCGTAATTTCGTTAAGGCGATTCGTCCATATTTCCCTGCCGCGACCATCAAGCCCCCTGTCAGCCAGAATTGTTTCAATATCAGGTTTTTTGGCAACGGCTTTCATATTATTGATTACGCAAAAAGCCAGTAAGCGGACTTGATGCGCTTGCCTTTTTCGATTCGGAAGCCGCGCCGGATAAAAACGCCGTCCTGCCGGCGATTACGGCAAGCTTGAATGCCTCGGCCATTTTAGCCGGCTCTGCGGCCGTCGCGATTGCCGTATTGACCAGAACAGCATCAGCCCCCATTTCCATCGCCTCTGCGGCGTGCGAAGGCAGGCCCAAGCCCGCATCAACAACAACGGGAACATTGGCCTGCTCGATAATGATTTCGATTGCCGCACGGGTTTTTAGGCCCTGGTTTGAACCGATGGGACTTGCCAGAGGCATTACTGTGGCTGTGCCTGTGTCCTGAAGACGTTTGCTTAATATGGGGTCTGCGTTTATATAGGGCAAAACTATGAAACCTTCCTTGACAAGTATCTCGGCCGCCTTGAGCGTCTCAACGGGGTCGGGCAGCAGATAATACGGGTCGGGCGTTACCTCGAGTTTTACCCAGTTAATTCCAGTTGCCGCCCGTGCCAAACGCGACAATCGAATCGCCTCATCTGCAGTGCGTGCCCCTGACGTGTTTGGTAAAAGCAGGTATTTATCCCGGTCTATCGCGGCCAGCATATCGTCATTTTGGTTTGTAATATCGACCCTGCGAAGGGCAACGGTAACGATTTCAGCGCCGGACGCCTCGACGGCCTGAGCCATCGTTCTGCTCGATGAGAATTTCCCTGTCCCGATGAGCAATCGGGAATTAAATATTTTGCCGGCGATAATCAGCTCATCCATTAATTAACCCCCCGGAACAAATCTGACCAATTCGATGCTTTGGCCGTCGTGTAAAGTCGTAGTCGCAAAATTCGCTCGTTCAATTATTTGGCCATCCAGCTCGGCGACTACGGCGGCAGAATCGACACCGAGAGACAAAAGCAAGTCCTTTATCGTCGCAGGCATTTTGCCTTCCGGAAATGTGTTTTTCTGGCCGTTAACTTTCAGAACGCTCATATTTCCCCTTCGTCAATCAGAATTTCGATTATCGCGTTTGCCTGGTGCATAGCGACTATCCCTACGCGTGCGGCGGTGAGCGTCTTGCAGGTATCGGTGCTGCGCTGGCCGTCTCCGACAAGAACCAGACGCGGGCTTATGCGGCGGGTTTGTATCTCGTTGCTCTTGCCATAGCCCGCAAGCCCGCTGGCGGAAACTATTCTTATCAGCTTCGTTTTCGCCAGCACCGTTTCGACTATCATCTGCTTGGATATCGCGCTGTCGAAACATTCGGCAATACAATCCACGCCCGCGAAAATCTTAGGTATATTATCAGCGTTAAGAATCTTTTTATGGCCCTCGACTTCAACCTTCGGATTTATCCGCCGGAGATTTTCTATAATACAATCAACCTTTGGTCTTCCAACCTGCTCGATGAAAAACTGCTGTCTGTTAAGGTTGGATTGTTCGACGTTATCAAAGTCGGCGATTATGAGTTTGCCGACGCCGCTGCGGGCAAGGGCAATAGCAACATTTGACCCCAGCCCGCCGAGACCGGCGATACCGACAACCGAACTGCTTAATTTTTCCGCTATCGAAGACATAAAACAAAAAGACGCTCCCGCAAAAGGAGCGTCTTTCAATCTCTCGATTCGCCTCCCTTCGCAGGTCCTAACCTGTTCAGGTTCGTAGGGTCATCCCGAAATTTCGGGATTTCTCAGCCCACGCGTCTTGCTGTCGCAATACAGCAACGGGGGCTCCCCTGGCATACCTAACGTCCCTGCACCTGCAAGGACGTTTTTACTCGCCGATAATATAACAGAATTTACCGCCATAGTCAAATTTTTACAAAAATCGTGTTTT
>CAYLXJ010000131.1:0-6774 GCA_964387385.1 uncultured Pirellulales bacterium | reverse complement strand
TTGTCCTTTTTTTGATAA
The DNA here is from genome assembly GCA_964387385.1 of uncultured Pirellulales bacterium. GTDB lineage: Bacteria > Planctomycetota > Phycisphaerae > Sedimentisphaerales > Anaerobacaceae > Fen-1362. The sequence continues at coordinate 6,756 of CAYLXJ010000131.1, read as the reverse complement.
AGTCACGGGTTTTGTTGAACGAAATCCTATTAGTATAATTATTTTATAGGATGCGATAATGATAGCCAGCTGTCCACATTGCCAGAGCGGTTTTTATATTGCCCCTGACCTAGCGGGAAAGGTCATTAACTGTTCCAAGTGCAAAAAACAGGTCAGGGCGCCCGACCGGCGAAGCGGTCTGCCTTCACAGGGACCGCCCGCCGATGGTATCCCTTATGCGCTGCTTACTGAGACCAGAGGTGAGATTGAAGAGCGGCTGAAAAATGAAACCGAAGCAAAACTGGAGATTGAGAAAAAACTCAAGCAGGTGTTAGAGGAAAAAGCGCTCGCAGAAGAAAAGGCAAAAGCCGAGGCGCAGGTCAGGGCCGAGCTTGAAGCAAAATTGGAAGCCGCGATAAAAGGGGGCGCAATCACTGATCCGCAGGCACTGGCTGATATCGAAGCCAAGCTCAAAGAGGCAACAGAAGCCAGGGCAAAGGCGGAAGGCGAGTCGGCTGCAAAAGCTGACATTGAGAAACTGCTACAGGCGGAGCTTGAAGCAAGGACCAAGGCGGAAAACCAGCTTAAAGCGGAAATTTCAGCCAAACGAAAAGTGCAGGCGCAGCTCGAGGCGGAAATCAGGGCCAGAGAAAGTGCCGAGAAGACAGCTATTGAGGTAAAGACCCGACTGCAGCAGGCAGAGGCCTCAAAACGTTCAAGGCGGTCCTTTGATTTGTGCAGGGGTTTGAAACGCCTGGCTTTCGTGCTGTCTCCCGTCGTAGCCATAATATCCGGAGTCATCGCCTACAACCATGGCTTTGTACTTATGAGTCCCTGGGACAGGCCGGTCCGCCTGCCTTATTTCGCCGACCCGGTTTATCTGCCGATAAAATCGTTCTTATTTTCAGCCGCAGGTTTTGTTGCTACCTGGATAACATATCTTGTGCTCAGTTTCATTATAAAGGGATTTCGTCAGTCGGCGACATCCGCGACGGCGAAACATCAGCCGCCTCTGCAGCAAAACGAGGAGCTTCTTTCCGTCGGCTCAACCAGGATATGGAGGTCTTCCTGAAACAGCAGGGAAGGTCCGAAAAACTCCTTGCCTAAAAACAGTAAACGCAGTTTTTTTTACCTCTGCCGGAATTTGCAGTAAAGCCAGTAATGCAGAGAAGAAAATGTGCCGAAATAAATAAGGTGACAAACGTGCTCGCGCAGCGTGAGCATAAAATATAAACCACACATTTACTATAGGAGAAAAAAATGACACCGGTTAGCACTGTTACAAGAGCAATGTCAATGGCAGAAATAAAGGAAAAAGCCAGAAACCATGGTATTGACCCGGGCAATATGAAAAAGATCGAGTTAATACATGCCATACAGCGTTCCGAAGGCAATAATACCTGCTACGGCACGACCAACGGCACCTGCAGCCAGACGCTGTGCTGCTGGAGGACCGACTGCCTCAAGATTAAAAAGTAAAATGGTCTTCCTGATAAGCAGTTGATTAACGCTCGACAAGTCATCGTGCAAAACGGGGCCTTTGCGCCCCGTTTTCGTTTATACTACTGACACTGAATGTCATACGGATTGGCGCAGCCGAGCCAGTCGTCCGCCAATTCGGCAAAATCGAACAGGTCAACGATACAATCACCCGTCAAATCTCCCGGCAGCACGCAATTGTATATAAAAAAGATGTAATCGCTGACGTCGTAAACCGCCGGATTGTCGGCGTTGGAAATCATCATTATGCACTGTTCATCTTCAAGAACAGGCACAAGCCAATCGAATCTGCCCGTGTTGGCAAGATTCGCCGGGGAAATCTGCGACCACGTCTGGCCGAAATCAGTTGATAACTCAATAACCACCCTGCCGACAGGCCCTGTCGTCTGCCACTGTATCGGGAATATTTTGCCGCCGATTAATGTTTCCGTGCCGTTGGGCGAAAGCAGTGTTATCGTCGATGCCGCTAAAGGAACGGTCCGAAGGGCGGTAAAACTTTGCTGTCCCCATCTATTGGACGAGCCGAAAGTGCTGAAGTCGCTGCCGTCGTCGTAATCAGTGGAACTTGGTGTAATCGACGCGCTCGGATCCGCCTCGAGACGAAATATCTCAATATCGCTTATGCCGCTTGCCGGGCTTATTCCCTCTCCCGCAGGTCCGAATCTGACGGATAGCGCAGCGTCTCTTATCCTGAGCTGCCAGTCGCTGTTGGTAACGACAAAATTCGCTGCCGTAATATAAAGGCCGTCGGCGTTATCGTTTGCCTGAACGTTTATCCACCAGTCGCCCGCCGCGGGATTGTAGTTTATGTCGCTCGGCATGTTCTCGCTTATGGTTATAATCGTTCCGCTTCGCAAATCCGACCATATACTATGATTAGTCAGGGTCAATGTCTTGCTGAACGCGCCGCTGTCGTAAATATCCAGTCGCCAGTTTCGCATATCGAGGTGGTCAGTAATAACGACAAGCTCGAACCAGTCGCCGCCGTTGCCCTGGACTCTTCCGAAATACGCGTCCGACGCCCTGCCGCTATCACTGTCCGCGGAATAATCCCCGCCGTTAAGAAATTGACTGCCCGCCACGGCGTTATACTCGTTAAGAATAACGTCTGCCCCGAAAACGAGTCCCGAAAGAGACAGGATTAAACAATAAATCAAATGCCGCTTATTTTTCACCGGCTTTACTCCATTGTGCTTTTTCAGAAATTTGCCACATCCCGTCGGGCCGGACCTGAAGAATTTCAACGTCCCGGTAGAACCGCAGCATCGCAACTGTATAATTCACCAGCGCTTCCGTCGCCGCGTCCTGTGCTCTGTATAAGTCCCTTTGTGCGTCCAGCACATCCCGCGTGTTGGTCCGGTTATACTGCAGAAGGTATTTTGTATTTTCAAATCGCTTCCCTGCCAGTTTCAACTGCTCGGACTGGCCTTTGTATCGCTCGATTGCCTCGCTCAAATCGCGATAAACCTCGCGGATTTCCCCCACGACTTTATCGACCTTCTCCTCATAGAAACGACGATTCTGGTCAAGCACTATCGTCGCCAGCCGATACACATTTTCCTGAACGTATTTATCCAACAGGGGATCGAACTCAACACCGACGACCGCCTCGTCAAACGGTCTTCTTCTCAGATCGAACGGGTCGCTTGCATTTTTTGATTTCATGTCCGCCGAGGCGACAAGCCGCAGGTCGGGCCTCGTGGCGTCCAGAGCTACGAGCACCTTACGCTCGGCGTCGTTTACTGCGTCAAAAGTATTGGCAAGGTCCAGCCGCCGGCCAAGCGCGGTATCTATCGCCTCGGTCTCGCTGAAGCTCGGCAGCTTCATCTCGAAATCCCGCAGTGCCGCAAGCTCGCTATAATCGAGGACTATCTCGGTCTCAGTAGGTAACGCAATTGCAAGCTTAAACTCATCTAACGCCTTTTTATAGTCCTTTTCCGCCTGAACATATCTGTCCCACGCAATTAATTTATCCTGAAAGGCCTGGTCAAGCTCAAATTGCGGAACTCGCCCTACCGAGGCCAGCTTCGCTGCATAGACGCCGGTCACAACCAGCGTATCGTAATTATTGCGGGCATTTTGCGCCATATCGTATGCCTGCAAAACCCGGTAATACTGCGTTATTATCGAAACGACGAACTCTTTGCGGAAACGGTTAAACGAGCGCACCTCATAAAGCAGGTCTCGTTCGGCCTGAGTAAGATTTTCGAGAACAACGTTAGGGTCGCTTCCTCTCAGCAGCGGCTGTGCCGCCGAAATAGTAAGAACCTTCGATAATCCCCCTCTGGCATCGCCCGAAAGAATGTCAAGCCAGGCCAATGTAACGTTTACTCCAATCTGAGCGCCCGTCGCGAACAATTTTTGCACGCCGAGCGAACCCCTCTCCTCGATTGCTTCGCTCTCTCTGGACTTGATATATTCAGCCGCACCCGAACCGAACAAAATCGGCTCGAACTGGTGCCTCGCAAGACGCAGTTCAAGCGCCTTTATGTAAAGGTTTTCCTTCTCAAGCTCATAAATCCGGTTGTGGTCGGTTGCAAACTCTACCGCCTGCGGCAAAGTCAGTATCGTCCCGCCCGGAAGCGCTCTCGGCGTTGAAATATCGTTAGGTGACGGCTCTGTGCCGTCGATTCTGTAGTTTGCTTTTACTCCAAATTTGTCCTGCCATTTTCCGTCTATCATCTGATAGACGTCTTTATCGACCTTCGCCTTGATTTCAGACGGATTCTGCGATTTACATCCGAATATGATAATTATTGCGCATAACAAAACCATCGCCGATAAAAACATCGTCGGACTTTTAAGCAAATAACCGATTATTACCCTTATCCTTGACAATTCTTTAACTCCCCCGAAAAAATGTTCTGCTGCCGCTACAGACCACGTATGCCGACTGCTTCACCGGCGGTAAGCTCTATCCCCTCCGGCACTTTGATAACAAAAGGCAGGCCCCACTGCGGCATATTCATATTCATCCACAAACGGGGCGGCAACTGCTCAATTACAGGCCCCACGTGAGCAATCTCGGATTGTGCAATCTGCTGCGGCGAGGTCCTTTTAACAAGCTCGACTTTTTGTCCCGGCTTTACGCGGTCAATTTGACCGGTCATTGCGTATGCGACTATTTCCTTCGGCTTGCCCTGCGCTATAACCAGTATCGGCTGGCCGGCAACGACAACCTCCCCCGCTTTTTGCATTACGGACTCTCCCGGCCTGCGCAAACCCATATCATTGGTCCGGGCAGGAATCTGCACGACTACACCGTCGATGGGCGCGGTCAGCACAAGCGCTTTTCGCTGAACGGCAAGCTCTTCCATCAGTTTTTCCTGAACGGCCGCTTCCTTTCGTATCGCCTCCAGCGCCGCGTCAACATTAGGATGGGGATTTTCCTTTGCAATAAGAGTATCCTGTCTTAGCTGAGTTTGTTTCAACTGTTCTTCAGCCGCCGCCAGATGCACCTCTGATTCCGAGACCTTTTTCGCTAATGCATCATATAACGCCTTTGCCTTTTCAAGCTCATAAGGCGCTATCGTGTTTTTCTCAAACAGGTCGGTTGCGATTTTTACCTCTGCCGCATAGCCCTCGAGAGTTATGCGGTCAGCGGCGATTTGTGCTTTAAGCTCAAGTATGCCAAGCCGGGCGCTCTCCACGTCCACCGCAAAACGCCTCTGCTCCTCCGCCCTGTCGAGCTCACGGTCGGCCGTTTCGGCAAGAAGCTGCTCCTGTGTAGGGACCAATTGTGAGCGAAGATGTTCGGCCGTCGCTGAAATCGTGGCGATTTGCGCCGCAACAAGCTCATCGTCTAATGCGGCCACAACCTGGCCTTTTGAAACGTTTTCATATAAATTGACATATACCGCCTTAAGCCGGCCGTCAACAGGCGCACAAACCTGTGAAACCTCACCCTGGGCAATACCTACAACCTCAAAACGCATCGAACCCTGATAAAACAACAGCACCACTCCCGCAACAGCCGCAAGCCATATTAACACGGGGAAAAGCTGCGGGTGAAGCCGGCCAAACCTGAACATATTTATGACGGCTCGTCTCATCATCAAACCTCGAGAAGCTGCTCCTGCATAGTCAAGCTGACGCTCTCAATACCCTCCACGGCCTGAAGCTCTTCCAGCATTTGTGCGTTTTTGTCCGCATTTTTAACCATAAGCTGATAAGCGTATTCGACCATTGCCGTCCCGAAATTGCTGTCGTGCGCAGAAATAAGGACGAAGTTGCCGCAAAACCGCTTAAGAATCTCCGGTATCAGATGGTCCTTATCAATGTGGCCTTTCAGATTGAACCGCAAGAAAGCATTCTGCGGCTCGTGCGTCCCGAAATTCGTAAGGTGCAGATATGCGGCAATCAGACACAGCATTATCGTGCCCATTATGGCAGTAAGATGGCGCTGAGACCCTGCCGCCATACCAACTACAAGCGCACAGAATATAAAGACCACGTCGCGCGTGTCTTTTATTACGTTGCGGAACCTTATCAAGGCCAGGGCGCCCATAAGGCCCACAGCCGATACGATATTATTGCCTATTACCGCCATCACCATCGCAACAACGACAGTCATTAAAACCAGTGATTGAACATAAGAGCGGGAATAAGACAAACCCGTATGCGTAAAGTAATAGACCCAGGCGATTACCTGCCCCAGTACAAACGCCAGTAAAAGCGACAGCAGTATCGTCTGAGGCGTAAACATTCCGCCCGCAGACGACGTCTGTTCGAGAAGCTGCCAGAACTTGTTAATACCCGTTGAATCCATTAGCCCCCGGTATTCCAAATTTAAGCGATGATGCGCCCTTTAGACAATTTGCATACTTTGAAAACGCCTGCTGCTGAAGCTCGACGCACTCGACCATACGAGAAAGCCATGCAGGAAAACGCGACGTAAACTTGATTTCCAAAACGACGCCGTTTACGGGCAGTCGCTGCCAGCCGCCGCTATTGAGAGTAACAATCGGCTGATTGGTTATCTTGTAGCTCAGCTCGCGGTCAAATGTTACGCGCACACGAGTATCAGAATTGTCCTCGTATGCCCTTCGCTGATACCGAATCAGGACGACGGGGCCTGCATTTAAACAGCGCTGATAGAAAAGAAATAGTTTCAGCGCCTCCTGCTCAGTGCTGTAATACTGTTCCGGCAGCGCGCCTATCGACAAAAACCGCTCAACGTCGTGATGGCTTACCCTGTGTCTGTCTTTGACAATGACGGTATTGAGCCGTCGCTTTATTTCGAAAAACTTCGGATAAGCAGGGTCATCGCTATAACCA